>JAFXZT010000022.1 GCA_017541145.1 Bacteroidales bacterium
CGAGATAGCACATAAAATTTTGAAAACTATAATCGTACTGTATTTGCTGCTGCGGCGTAAGTGCTGAGTACGATGCAAGTTCTTGAAGTCGCATAAATAGCGGCTTTTCGTCCGTAAATGCTAAATTTGTTTCCATAGTTGACATATTTGATAAGTTGAATATCCATTTATCTATGCTGTTTTTACAGTCTGATTCTTTCATCTTTCTGTAAAATGGCATTTGTATTTTCCAATACTGAATCACGTCAGTATCAACGTAATGTTTCTCTTTTTCCATTAATAGAAAATGCGACAGAGGTTCGGCATGTTCCGGGTCTTTATCTTTGAAGTTCATGAAGAAAACTCCGTAGATATTCTTCAAATGATAATCCCAATCTTTCTTTTTCTTTTCTCCGTTGGCATCGATGTAATTTAGATACCCTTTGCTTTGCTGGCGGGAAGCTGCTCGCGCCAAATAAAACACTATTCGTTCGGCAAAAAAGTCTTGTGAATCGTTTTGCATTTCAATTATAAACTCTTCACCGCTATCCGTAACACAATATACATCGTAAACTACTCGACGGCTGTCTTTATTTGTTTCGTCAAATTCTCCATCGGTAATTGTTACACTCGTGATATTTACAGTCGGGTCGTCTTTTTGTATCAAATCGTTGAGAAATCCGCGTGTTATCTCTTCGTCTTTGAAAATCCTTTTGAACCCGAAATCTGTTGCCGGATCGATGTATTTAGGATGCCATTTTGAGCCGCTGTTTGTAGTGATATTCATAATCGTTTCATTTTGTACAAAGATGAATATTTTTTATGAGAAAACAAAATAATTTTTCTTGAAGTTTTTGTAGTGTTGATTTTTGTTATCAATTGTAAAGGTAAAAAAAATAGGAGAAAAAAATGATTTTCTCCTACTTTATATGTTATTGTTTTTGGCTTTCTGTTGTCGGTTTTTTGATGAGGCGTTTTAATTCGCCAATCCAAAATACTAACGATGTTAAACCTATTATTGTTATCCAATCTGTCAGACTTAATGGTGTAACGTTGAACATCTTGCCGCCTAATTCTACAATTAAAATCTGTCCTACAAAGATTACAAATGCAATTGCTAAAAATCCTTTGCTTTCTTTCAGTTTGTAGAATGCGGATTTTCCGGTCATGAAGGCTTTGGCATTGAAGATATTCCAGAATTGCAACATCACAAATGTTGTAAAAAATATACTCAATTCGTATGCTGACACACCTTGATAATCACCAATTTGGAATGACAAAAGATCTGTCATGCTTGAGATGTCGGCGTGTTGGAAAATCATTAAAAGTCCAAGTAAAAGTATTGTGAATAATCCTCCAACGCCAAGGATGTTGAATGACATCTTTTTGCTGATGATATTTTCTTTTACGTCACGAGGTTTGTCGCTCATTACGGCATGGTTGGGCGGTAATGATGCAAGAGCAATTGCCGCAAATGTGTCCATGATGAGGTTTACCCAGAGCATTTGTGTAACGGTAAGCGGCGATTCAGTTCCGGTAAAAGCGCCAATCAACACAATCAGACATGCTACAACGTTGATAGTCATTTGGAACATTATGAAACGTTGGATGTTTTTGTAGAGCGAACGTCCCCACATCACAGCGTTGGCAATTGTGCTGAATGAGTTGTCTTGAATTGTCATGTCCGAAGCCTCTTTTGCAACAGCTGTTCCGTCGCCCATCGAAAGTCCTACGTCGGCAGAGTTGAGAGCCGGGGCATCGTTGGTACCGTCACCTGTAACAGCAACCACGTGATTCAATGATTTCAAAATCTTTACGAAACGTTCTTTGTCGTTAGGTCTTGCGCGAGCAATGATTTTGATGTCGTTGGCGCGGTTTCTGAGTTCTTCTTCAGAGGCTTCGGCAAATTCGGTTCCGGTAATGATATTCTTGTCTGTGTCGTTTTCTGTCCAAAGTCCTATTTGACGGCCGATTTCTTTTGCTGTATTTGTAGTATCTCCGGTTACGATTTTTACTTGTATTCCTGCATTTTTACAATCCATAATTGCGCCCGGAACTGCCTCACGAACAGGGTCGGTAATTCCGAAAATGCCTGCAAGATTCAGTTTCTCGCAACTGAGTTTTCCGTCGGTAAAGATATTTGCAGTTTCCGAAAGTTCTTTGTAAGCAATTGCCAAGGTTCTCATGGCTTTGTTTTGATAGCCGGTGAGTGTTTCGAGGTATTCTTTTTTGGTCTCGGCAGTGATGTCACAAAGATCAAGTATGATTTCCGGAGCACCTTTTACGTAAAGCATATTTTTACCGAGGGTTTGTGATTTTACCATTGTTGCCATGTATTTGTTCATGGTGGTAAACGGCAAACGGTCGATAATTTCTACATGTTCTCTAATATCTTGATAGTTGATATTCTGAGAGTTGAGCCAAAGTAACAATGCGCCTTCGGTCGGATTGCCGATAGCTTTTATTTTGCCGGGCTCCGATTTGTCGAGATTGGCTGTAGAATTGGCAGCAATTGCTTCTGTTACAATTTGTTGATTTTGTTCCAAAGTTTTTGTAGCCGATACTTGCATTTGATTTTTTGTAAGAGTACCGGTTTTATCAGTACAAATCACCGAAGTAGCGCCCATTGTTTCGCATGAATGCATTGTTCGAGGCAATGTGTTCTCTTTCATGAGTTTGCGCATACTGAATGCCAAACTTAATGTAACACTCATCGGCAATCCTTCGGGTACTGCTACTACAATTAATGTAACGGCAATCATTATTGTATTGAGCAAATATGTTGCAAACTCGATACTGAACAGTTGCGGGTTTTCGGTTGTAGTAAAATAAATTATCAAACGTCCTACAATGATAAGTCCGCCGATAACATTACTTGCAGTAGAAATCAGTTGAGCCAAACGGTCAAGTTTTTGACTGAGCGGAGTTGGTTCGCCTTCGTCAACTTGAGCTGCCTCAAATACTTTTCCGGCTTCGGTTTTGTCGCCAACACGTATTACTTTTGCAGTGCAGTATCCTTCGATTACGATTGTTCCTTTCATAATTTGATTAGAAGGGTATGTTGCTTCTTTGTCAAATTCTTCGGGATTTGTAGTTTTTGCGCATTGAAGTTCGCCGGTGAGTGACGATTCGTTGATATTGAGATTCAATGATTCCAACAATTCGCAGTCTGCCGGAACTTCTTCGCCGGCTTCCAACAAAACGATGTCACCAACAACGATATCTTTGCGGGGAACTTGGCAAGTATTGTTGTTGCGTATTACTTTTACTAAAGTGTCGTCGTTTACTTCGTTGAGACTTTGGAATGTTTTTTCGTTGCTTTTTTCAAGAAAATATGCAACTCCGGTTGCCAAAATCAAAGCTACAATAATTCCAACGGGTTCAAAAAATACACTTGAATCGGCTCCTGCAATTTCATACTCGTAAATCGAAATTCCCATCGAAAGTATGAATGCAATAATCAAAATTTTGAACAATGGATCGTTTACGGCTCCGAAAAATGCTACAATTGCCACAAGCAAAGTTGATACTCCTACAATTGTAGGCATCATCCAAATTTTTGTGCCGATGCTGTCTTGATAGATAAATGCAGCAACGATACTTGTCACAAAAAGTAAAAACATGGCGATTACAAATCCGCTTTTACATGTTTCTTTAATTTGTGTCCAAACCGTTTCTTTCTTCGGCGGAGTCAGGATGTTCACTCCGTTTTTTTTGCGGCTTTCCAATACTTCTTGATCGGTTAAGCCGATGAAATGTTTGTTTGTTTTCATTTTATTTTGTGTTTTATTTTGTATTTATTTTTGATTGATTGTTGATGCAAAGGTAGAACTTTAGATGAGACAAAAAAATGTTTTGGAGAACCTTTCACCGGCAACATCCCGAAAATTATATAATTCGTATTAAAAAAATGATTTTGTAAAATTCGATAAATCAATCAGTTGAAAATATAATCAGCAAATTTTTTAAAAATCGCACATTTTAGGTCATTTTTTTTTGAGACTAGTTGAAAAATTGGTCGTTTTTTTGAAAAATGTTGAAATAAAAATTTTTTAAATAACTTTTGGAAGATAACAAAATCAATTTATCTTTGTAGCAAGAAAACCTAGTATTATGATGCTAAACAGACCTTTAAAAGAAATTATTGAGGACGAGAGATATTTAAAACTTTTGTCCGAAAAATATCCAAATACCGACAGTTGTTCTACAGAAATTATTAATCTCGAGGCAATTCTCAACCTCCCGAAAGGTACAGAACATTTTCTGAGTGACCTTCATGGCGAAATTACAGCTTTTGAACATGTATTGAAAAATGCGTCCGGCGTTATTCGTCGCAAGGTGGACGATATTTTCGGAATGAATATGCGTCAAACCGACAAAAATGCTCTTTGTTCACTTATTTATTATCCGGCTGAAAAATTGGCTTTGGTTCGTACTCAAGAAAAAGATATCGACGATTGGTACAGAACTTCGCTTTATCAGCTTGTAGCAGTGGCGCGGGTGGTTTCTCGGAAATATACTCAAAGTAAAGTTCGCAAACTTTTGCCGCCGGAATTTTCGTATATCTTGGAAGAACTGCTCTTTGAACCTCAGAACGAACCTGATAAACAAAGTTATTATGCTCAGATTATCAATACAATTGTTGATATCGGACGTAGCGAAAAATATATCATCGCCATCGCCCAATTGATTCATCGACTTGTAATTGACACTTTGCATATTGTTGGCGACGTTTTTGACCGCGGTCCGGGTGCCGACGAAATTATGGAAACTTTGGTAAGTTATCACGATTTTGACATCCAATGGGGAAATCACGACATCTCATGGATGGGGGCTGCGGCGGGAAATTTGGCTTTGATTGCGAATGTTGTAAGAATTTCGATTCGTTATGCCAACGTCGAAACTTTGGAAGAAGGATATTCGATAAATCTTTTGCCGCTTGCAACATTTGCTTTGGATACCTACGGCGACGACCCTTGTGATATTTTTAAGGCGTGCGAGTTTGAAGAAAATTCAAGAATTACGCGGTCGATGCAATTGATGTCCAAGATGCACAAGGCGATTTCGATTATTCAGTTCAAGTTGGAAGGTCAAACGATAATGCGCCGTCCGGATTTTCACATGGAAGATCGTTTACTTTTGGATAAAATTGATTATCAAAACGGTACAATTACACTTGACGGCAAAACTTATGAACTTACAGACAAAAATTTTCCGACAATAGATCCAAAAGATCCGTATCGTCTCAGCGATGAGGAAGAACAATTGATGATTCAGCTTTATCATTCGTTTACAAGAAGTGATAAATTGCAAAATCACATGCGTTGTATTTATAAGCACGGAAGTTTGTTTTTGGTTCGTAACAATTGTTTACTTTATCATGCAGCCATTCCGTTGAACGAAGACGGAACATTCAAAGATGTCAACATCATGGGACAAAAATACCACGGACGTGCACTTATGGAACGTTTCGATCAGATAATCAGAATGGCGTATTTCGGTAAGAAAAATACAGAAGATCAGCAAATTGCGTTGGATTACATGTGGTATCTTTGGTGCGGATACGATTCTCCATTGTACAACAAAGACAAGATGACAACTTTTGAACGTTATTTTATCCAAGTAAAAGAATTGAGCAAAGAAGAAAAAGGTCCGTATTACGAACTCGCAAATACTTCTGATACATGTGATTACATCCTTCGTGAGTTTGGACTCGACCCGGCAAAATCAAGAATTATCAACGGACATATTCCGGTGCGAACTACTCAAGGCGAGTCACCGTTGAGAGCGGGCGGCAAACGACTTGTAATTGACGGCGGATTCTCCAAACCGTATCACAAAACTACAGGAATTGCCGGTTATACATTGATTTACAATTCTCACGGATTGCAACTTGTTCAGCACGAGCCATTTGAGAGCAAAGCAAAAGCTGTGGAAGAAGGTTCGGATATTCATTCGCGTGTTCAGCTTGAGGAATTTAAATATCATCGAATGCTTGTAAAAGATACCGACCGAGGCATGGAATTAATGCGACAGGTTGACAATTTGAAAAAGCTCTTGATGGCTTATCGTCAAGGTGTTATACGAGAACGATAAAATTCTGTTTTGGAAAATTTTTATAAAAAAAGAGGAAGCCGCGATACTTGTGACTTCCTCTTTTTACATTATTTGTAGCAATAGTCAACAAGAGAAAAAATTCTTGCCAACGGTGCGTAATTGCCGAGTTCTTTGCAAGTGTTGGTCATTTTTTTGATAAAATCTTCGAGTTTGCCAAGATACTCGTTTTCCTTGATTGAGCCGTCGGCTACAAGGTTGAGACCTTTTTCCCAACTTGCTGTAAGTTCGGGGTTTAAGAGCGGTTTTATAGAAGCTTTTACAACTTCGTATACCAATTCGCCAAGTTTTGCCGGAGTGATAATCTGAGTTTTTGTATTAAGGTTCAAGTATCCGATTTTTACCAATTTAGATAGAATTTCGGCGCGAGTTGCTGACGTGCCAATTCCGCGACCTTTTACCAGAGCTCGCAACTCTTCGTCCTCGATAAATTGTCCCGCGTTTTCCATCGCAAGTATCAACGAACCGGAATTATATCGTTTCGGCGGTGTGGTTTCGCCGTCTTTTATCTCGTAATTGTCAACATGAAGTTTTGAACCCTTTTTCAATTTTCCGACAACTTCAAAACTTGTTTCCGAAATCATTTCTTCACCGGAATTTGCATTTGCGCCTTGCGATTTGTCGTCAGGTTGTTGGTTTTTGTCCTGACCGAGTACTTTCAGATAGCCCGGATTTTCCAACGCCTTGAAGTTAGAGAAAAACATCTCGTTGCCAACTTTTAGTTTTATTGACATCTTTCTGTATTCAGCCGGAGGATAAAATATTGAAAGAAAACGTCTTACAATTCTGTCGTAAACTTTTTGAGCCGTATCATCGCAACTTGTAAGAGCCGGAAAACCTTGTCCCGTTGGAATTATCGCGTAGTGGTCGGTGATTTGTTTGTCGTCGGTATAACGCGATTTGTCGATTTTGGCAAAAAGTCCGTGTGCTTTTATATCTTTCAGAAAATCAACATATTCCGGACGAGTTGCAAGTCCGTGAAGATTTTTCGTAATCTCTTTGGCAACCGCGGTGGAAAGTACGCGGGCATCGGTACGAGGATAAGTTACAAGTTTTTTCTCGTACAATTCCTGAACGTATGCCAAGGTTTGATCCGGCGAAATCTTAAAAAGTTTAGAACATTCGTTTTGCAATTCGGCAAGGTTGAAAAGCAACGGAGGATTTTTCTTTTCCTTTTTCTTCTCGATAGATTCCACAATTGCCTCGTTTGAAGTTGCTTGAAGGTCTTTTATAAGTTGCTCGGCATCAGATTTTTGTTTGAAACCGTTCTCCTTATAAAGTTTTGGCGAATTGAAATATTGAGAGCCTTCTACGGCACGCCATTCACCGTCAATTTTGCAAGATTCAAGCGAAAAGTATCCTAAAATTCTATAAAATGCAGTTTTCTTGAATTTACGGATTTCTCTCTCGCGTTTTACCACCATTCCGAGTACGCAAGTCATAACACGACCCACCGAAACCGCCACATTTTTATCAAGTTTCAAGTGACTTTTCAGCATGTTGCCGTATTTTATCGTAAGGATTCTTGAAAAATTGATACCCATAAGATAATCCTCTTTGGCGCGGAGATACGCAGCATCCGAGAGTGCGTCGTAAGAGGAGAGAGGTTTGGCGTCCTTGATACCACGGCGAATTTCTTCTTCGGTTTGAGAGTCAATCCAAACTCGTCTTTTGTCCTTAGTATCAGGCACTTTCGCCATCATGTCAACAAGGCGGTAAATATATTCTCCCTCGCGTCCCGAGTCCGTACAGACATAAATTCTGTCAACATCCTCGCGATTGAGCAGTTTGCTTACAATATCAAATTGTTGTTTTACGTTTGGAATTATTTCGTAGAGAAATTCTTTTGGAATAAAAGGTAGAGTTTCTTCTCGCCAACGTTTTAGATTAGCATCATAAACCTCTGGATACGACATCGTTACAAGATGTCCGACACACCATGTTACAACAGTGTTTTGACTTTCCTGATATCCGTTGTATTTCTGATATTGCTCCTTCAAAGCCACTGCAAATTGCTGTGCTACAGAAGGTTTTTCGGCGATGAATAATTTTTTTCCCACGTATCTATATTTTTTGCAAAGATAAGAAAGTTGGGTTATAAATCCGAATTTTGTGTATAGATTTTTTTGTAAAAATTCGTATTTTCATAATTATTTTCTATCTTTGTGCACTCATTTCAAACTTCTTAGCGTACAGGAATATTTTTTTATAAACTTCAATTTTTTTTATAGTTTATGGATTTTGACAACAAGGATTTAGATAATTTCAAATCCTTCAAAATATATATTCCGTGTGATTTGTTGTTGCATATTTTGCAAATTTTATTGTTTGCTTTGTGTTCTGGCGGCTGCATTATGTTGATTTTGTGGTTGTTGAGTACTTCTAATTTTTTAACATTGTTTATTATCGGCGTCATAATTTTGATACTTTCGGTATTTTATAATATGCGTCCGTTGCGTTTGGTTTTATCGTCGATTTATACTAGTTTTGTATTTGAAAAATTTGAAATGATTTTTCCCGGATTGCAAAGATGTTCTGTCAACAAAAAAGATTATAACTTAGCAAGTTACGGACTTTATCCGGCTACAAAAATCACATGCAAGCGCGGTGTAAGTTTTGAAACCGGAAACGAAAAAGTTGTATTTTGTGAATTGAATTTCTATGACAAAATCCAACAAAATAATTACAAAACATTTTGTTTGAAATTTAATCTTGAAATTGATTCTGGTGTTCAGCTTATATCTGCTGTAAAACCTTTGAATTGTAATTTGAAGTTGGAAGCCGGTTTGCCGGTTATGAATACTTTTTTCATGAATTACAGTTCGGGTGATGTTTCAAAGTTATCGGGTTTGGTGGATTATAGTTTTTCGCAAAAACTTGCAAAAATTCATATAATTTGCGGATATTCTTTCAAGATGATTTTGAATGGTAAAACACTTTATATACTTTGGGATAGGAAAAGAGATAATTTTGTGTTGTCAAATTTCTTTTTCTTCAGTACCAGAAAACGTGTAAAAGCGGATTTCAAACAGTTGGAACAATTTTATTTGATTTCAAAAGAAATTTCCGGAATCGAATCAAAAGGTTGAAATATTTTGCTGTGAAAGAGTATAATGAAAAAAATGCCAACAAATTTTCAAAATAAAATCCAAAATTTAAAATCGTCGTTTTGGATTATTCGTTTGATTCAATTTTTTAATTTTGGATTGGTTGTCGCTTTCCTTTTGGGAGTTGTGACTCCATATCCGTTTTATGTTTTTGTTTTTTTCGTTTTTCCATTGCTGTCTTTTTCGAGAATTCCTAAAAAATTGATGACAAGTTTTTACAAGAAAAATATTTTATTACCAGTGTTTTCTGCCGATGAAAAGATGTTTGTCGGGGAAGAGATGTCATTGGATTTCCCTTTATTTAATTTTGTTTTTTCTGATTTTAAAAGGTTTACAAGTTTGAATTTTAATTTAAGATTTGAGAATTTTGTTTTGAATTTTTCTGATTTTGTTTATCTGAGATATATCGAAGGTAGGCGTGGAAGATGTAGAGAATATTGGCATTGTTTAAAATTAGATTTTCCAGTTTCTAACGGTGTTCAACTTTTTTTGAGCAATGAAAAAATCAATTTAATGAATTTTTATCGTTGTTCGATTCGGGGGGCTGAAAATTATTTTTTTTACAGTTCTTCTCAATATTTTGATGTCAATGATTTGAATTTTGTTAATTTTATTGATTTTGTAAATAGAATTGATGAGAATTTTAAAACTAAGTTCATGATTTTTTTTGACAAAGGCTGTGTTTACATTTTTCTGAAAAATAATTCTCAATATTTTTCTGTTAGTTTTTGGAATTTTAGTCTTAAAAATCAATTGTTAAAAGATTTGGATTTATTTTCTAAAATTGTATCAATTGGAGAACAATTTCAGGATTCTATAAAAGATAGGTTGGTGATGCCAACAATTTATCAAAAGTCGGAGAATCAATCATTTAGTTTGTTTGCTGACAAAATAAAATCTGTTACAACTCGAACAAAATTTTGGATTCGTATTCCTTTTTTTATTCTTTTATTTTCCAGTGCAATTTTTTTATGTATGAACTATTCAAAATTTCCTATGAATTTTATGGGATTTTTACTTTTGTTTTTTGCAGTTTTGATTGCGATGGGAATTATCGCGATGAATTCTCTTTTTTCGCGAATTATTTTAAAAAAGATTGTTCGGTCTTTTTGTCCAAATGCAAGAAGATGTTTTTTATCGTTGAAACAAGAACATAAAATTTGGCATCCTGTTGAAAATAAAAAATCTAACGACAATGCAGGATTTTTGAAAGAATTTATTTCCGGACAATCCGATTCAAGATACACTTATAAATTTGATTGTAAGAAATATTTGATGTATTTTATTTGTGATGAATATTTCAAAGCTACAATCTTGGAATTCCCTTATAAATCAGGAGTTTCAGATCCAGTGATTTTGAAATCTAATTCGTTACAAATTACAGATGAGAAATATTTTTTTGACAAGTTTATTGTTTTAAGTAAAGATGTTCAAACTTGTATTTCAGAGGAATTAAAGTGTAAAATCAGTAAATTTACAACTCAATTTTGTTTACAATTTCCTGTCTCAAATTTTGAGATTGTAATTTTGCCGGAAGTTGTGAAAATATATTTACCTTCATACGGTTTTTCGTATTTGAAACTTTCGTATTTTACCTCTACTTCGTTTGAAACAATATCGAATATTTCACAAGAAATTTATGCACTTATAAAATCCGCTGAAAAGTTTTTAGAATGATAATAAATGTTAACAAAGAAATTTATATTTTTCTAAATTCTTTTGGTCCGATGCCGGTGAATTTCTTAAAATATTTTCCGAAGGCACTTTGTGTTGGAAAATTTAGTTGATACGAAATTTCTTGTACACTTAGTTTTGTATATTTCAGAAGTGTTTTCGCTTCCAAAATTACATATTCGTTAATCCATTCAAGTGCGGTTTTTCCGCTTGATGCTTTTACTTCGCCGCTTAGATAATTCGGCGTAATGCACATCTTGCCGGCATAAAATGTTACACTTCGCTCTTTACCGTGATAAACAGAAAGCAAATTCATAAACTTGTTGAAAATCTGCTCGGTACGCGATGTGTTTACAACTCCTTCCTCGCCTTGTCCGTTGTTGATTATTGATGAAAGTGTATAAATCAAAGCTTGAATCAGACTTTTTATAATATTGTCGCTCTCTTTGCGTACAAGTCGGATATTGTCACAAAGTTGAGGGTAAAAATATTTTATAAGTGTAATATCGCTTTCCGTTAAGTGTCTGATAATCACTTGCGGGGAAAAATGGATATTTTGTTGCCAAAAACTTAGTTTCAATTCGTTGATATATTCAGTTGAAACTACTCCGGCAAATGCTTTAAGATTCTTGGAATCAATTATTTGTATAATATCGCAACTGCGGCAAATTACTAAAGTGTTTTTGCCGACTACAATTCGTTGCAGGTTGATATTACATTCCATGCTTCCTTCCAAACAAATCAGAATGCTAATAGCGTCAAGACGGCACGGATACTTGAAAAATTCAATATATCCCAAGCTGTTGGTGATTATCAAATCGTCTTTGTAAAATGTTACGTCTTGATAATCAGCTTTTTGAAGTTGCCCTATTGTGATTGGAGTTAAAATATTGTCCATTTTCAAATTAATTTTCTGCAAATTTATTAATAAATCGTTGATATTTACCAATATTTTTAGTGATTTAATTACTTGATAAAGTATTTATCCGTTGTTTGCTCCAATATTTCCGCTGTTTATTACTTCCTTTGTTATTCAAAATAAACTAATTTTGCACTCAAATCAAAAATAAAAAGAATGAAACGTTTAATACTACTGATTATTCCGGCATTGCTGTCCGCCAATTTGAGAGCTCAGACCGCAACTTTTACTCTTGACAGTTGCAGAGCGATGGCAATCAGCAACAACAAGGATGTTAGGATGTCCTCTATTGACAAAGAAATTGCCGAATACAACAAGAAAGCTGCATTTTCAAAATTCTTTCCCCGTGTAAATGCTATGGGTGCGTACGTTTATACAAGCAAAGACATCCATTTAATCAGCGAGGAGCAAGAAAATAAACTTCGCAATGCAACTACAGCTTTAGGTGAACAAGTAAGCGGTGCTAAAACAAGTTTGTTACAACAAATCGGACAACTTCAGCAAAATCCGCAATTTTTGCAATTTTTACAAGCTAATCCTCAGATAGCTCAAGCAGTTCAAAACTACACTTCTCAACTTGTTCAGGCGTTGCAAAATCCGGGCGCAATCGAAAATGCTTTGATGGCTGCGTCTAATGTCGGTAATGAACTCGCCGACGCTCTTACTCTTAATACTCACAATATTTTTGTTGCCTCTATTATGTTGACTCAACCCGTTTATATGGGCGGCAAAATTATTTCGTACAATAGAATTACAGATTATCTCAATCAAGTAGAAGAAAACAAATATTCACTTGCTAATCAGGAACTTATTGTAAAAGTTGATGAAGCATATTGGCAAATTGTTGCTTTGGAAAGCAAAAAGAAATTAGCTGAAAGTTATGCAAATCTTTTGCGTACTTTGGATGCTAATGTTGACAAAATGATAGAAAACGGTTTTGCTACCAAGGCTGACGGTTTGAGTGTAAAAGTAAAGTTGAACGAAGCCGAAGTTTCTATTATTCAGGTAGATAACGGTTTGATACTTTGCAAAATGCTTTTGTGTCAAGTCTGCGGCATTCCTTTTGAGACAGATTTTACATTGGCAGATGCTAATCAAGACGATATTATAACATTGGCTGATATTTCGGAAGCCGAAAATATTGATACAACAGAAGTTGACGGTAAAAATGTTAACCGTCCGGAACTTAATGCGTTGGAACTTGCTGACAAAATTTATCAAGAAAAAGTAAAAATCGCAAGAGCCGAATTTTTGCCGAATGTTGTTTTAACAGGCGGTTATACTTGGACAAATCCTTCATGTTTTGATGGTTTTGAAAACAAGATGAAAGGGATGTGGACAGTAGGTGTCGGTGTAAAAATTCCGATTATCACAAGTGGTGAAAGAATTTATAAGACCAGAGTTGCAAAACTTGAAGCTCAGAAATCAAGTTGCAAATACGATGAAACTCATGAGAAAATCGAACTTCAAGTAAAACAATCATCACAACGTGTTGTAGAAGCCTCAAAACGACTTGCAACCGCTCAAAAGAGTCTTCAATCGGCTGAGGAAAATCTCAGATACGCAGAGATCGGACTCAAAGAAGGTGTAATTCCGGTTTCAAATGTTTTGCAAGCTCAAACCGGCTGGCTTCAGGCTCAGTCTACAATGGTACAAGCAAAAATTGATCTCAAGCTTGCACAACTTTATTTAAACAAAGCAACCGGCAATCTCAACTATTAGAAACAAAAAAAGAAATAAATCATACTAAAATGAACAGAAAAATAACGGCAAATTTATTGTTTGCGGCAGTGATCATCGCCGTAATAGCAGTAGTAATAATTATCGGTCTTACAAAAACAGATCCTGAAGAGGTAATTCAGGGCGAAACCGATGCAACGGCATACAGAGTATCATCAAAAGTGCCGGGCAGAATAGCTGAAATCAGATTTGAAGAAGGTGACAGAGTAAAAAAAGGCGATACACTTGCAGTTTTGGATTCACCTGATATTGTTGCAAAATTGTCACAAGCAAATGCAGCATATTCTGCTGCCAAAGCAATAGAAGACAAGGCTCAGAACGGTGCAAGAAAAGAACAAATTCAAGGTGCTTATGAGATGTGGCAAAAAGCAAAAGCCGGTCTCGAACTTGCAAAAGCTACTTACGAACGTGCTGAAAATCTTTTTAAAGAAGGCGTAATTGCAGCTCAGAAACGCGACGAAGCCAAAGCAAATTTTGATGCTATGACTGCTACCGAACAAGCTGCAAAATCTCAATACGATATGGCTGTTAACGGTGCTCAGCAGGAAGATAAAGCTGCTGCAAGAGCGCAAGTAGAAAGAGCTAAAGGTGCTGTTTCTGAAGTTTCTTCATATATCAATGAGATGTATTTGATTGCAACAGCTGACGGCGAAATTACTGAAATTTATCCTGAAGTCGGTGAACTTGTCGGTACAGGCTCTCCGATAATGAGTATTTCAAAAACTGACGATTACCGTTTTATTTTCTCAGTCAGAGAAGATTATTTGCCGGGAATTAAAGTTAACGACCAGAAACGAGTATTTATTCCGGCTCTCAACAAGGAAATTGATGTAAAAATTTCAAAAATTAAAAACGTAGGAAACTTTGCCGTTTGGAAAGCAACCAAAGCTCTCGATCAATACGACCTCAAGACATTTGAAGTACAAGCTAAACCTTTGAATCAAAAAGAAGTTGAAGGTATTTGTGTTGGAATGTCAGCTGTAATGAAAAAATAATAATGAAAGAAGTAATATCACGGATATGGAAAATCGGAATTAGGGAAATTAAAATATTTTCCCATCGTCCTATGTATCTGTTTGTGATATTGATAGCACCATTGTTGTGTTTGATATATTTTACAACAATTATGCAAAAGGGAATTCCTGTAAAAATGCCTTGCGGTGTAGTAGACGAAGACAATACTACTACAACCCGTAGCATTGTAAGAATTCTTGGTGCTATGCAAAATACTGATATAAAGGCACATTATCCGAGTTTTTCCGATGCGCGAAAAGCCATGCAGAGGGGCGAGATTTATGCTTTTTTCTATATTCCGCGCAATACAACGGAAAAAGCTCTTGCAAGTCGCAAGCCTGAAATCTCGTTTTATACCTCTGACAGTTGGTATGCGGCAGGCAGTCTTTTGATGAAAGATCTTCAAACGACATCTGAACTTGCCGGACTTGCTGTTACAAAGGCTTCGCTCGAAGGTCGCGGAGTTCCGTCAAGTATGTTGATGGGAATTTTGCAACCTATCACGATAGAAACTCATCCACTCTCTAACTCTACTCTCAACTATTCGGTATATCTCAACAATATCGTAGTTCCGGGACTTTTGTTCCTGATTATCATGATTTTTACAGCATATACCATTGGTTACGAGTGGAAAGTAGGTACTCAGAAAGAACTGTTCTCGATTGCGGGCGAAAGTTCCACAATCGCTCTTGCCGGCAAACTTTGGCCACAAACTTTGCTTTATTGTTTGATTGTAGTTTTGATTGACGTTTATTTTTACAAATATCTGCATTTCCCGTTGAATGTCAGTTTAATTAGAATCATTTGTGCAGGATTGTTATGCGTGTTTGCTTCACAAGCATTGGCGGTTTTTTTCTTTGGAATATTTTTAACACTCAGAATGAGTATGAGTGCTTGCTCGCTTTTCGGAGTGTTGCAGATTTCGGTTTGCGGTTTTACATTCCCGTTAACTGCAATGAAACCTGTATTTCAATATTTTGCATGGTTAAGTCCGCTTAGACATTATTACATGCTTTATGTAAACCAAGCACTTAACGGTTTCAAATTAGTTTACGCTTGGCCATCGATTGTGGCGCTTTTGGTAATTTGTCTTTTGCCGTTGACTATGCTTTATAGAATAGCTCAGGCTTTTAAATACCAAGAGTACAAACCTTAAGTTGTTTTAGTAAAATAAATTGAAATTATGAACATCACTAAAATATGGTACGATGAGTTTCGGACAGTATTTCATGATATTGGTATTATACTTTTCGTTGTAATACTTCCGTTGGCATATCCGTTGATTTATGCATACGTTTATACTCCGGAAGTTCAGAGAGATACACCAATTGTTGTAGTAGATGACAGTCATTCGCAACTCAGCCGTGAATTTGTGCGCAAAGTAGATGCAACTCCCGAAGTAGCAGTTGTAGCAAAATGCGATAATATGGATGAGGCTAAGCAACTTATTGAAAGACAAGATGCCTATGCAATTATTCATATCGACAGAGATTTTGAAACTGCTACCAAACAAGGCAAGCAAACGGTTGTCGGTCTTTATTGCAACATGATGAGTATGGTATATTATAAATGTGCCGCAACGGCATGTGCAAATGTTTCGCTTGAGATGAACCGTAAAATCAAGGTTGAAAACTATTTGCGCCCCAAAACCGAGCGTGAAAGCGAAATTATGCAAGCTCCTATCGGTTACAAATATACTTCGCTCTATAATCCTCAAGGCGGATACGCAGCATTTATGATTCCGCCGATTTTGATGATGATAATTCAGCAATCATTGTTTTTGGGAATCGGTATGAGTATGGGACGCAGCCGCGAACAAAACAAAGGTAACGTAATTCCGCTCAATGAATATTATAAACATTCTGTTGAGATAGTTTTGGGTAAGATGTTATTTTACTTAATGCTTTACATCATTCACGCCCTTTACGCTTTTGTTGTAGTAACAAAAATATTTGCATTACCACAACTTGGTCATTATTGGGATTTTATATTGTTTATAATTCCTTACATCATTGATTGTTGTTTCTTGGGAATTGTATTGAGTTATTTGATTTACCGTCGTGAAGATTGTATGTTGGTATTCGTATTTATGTCGTTGCCGCTTTACTTCATGTGCGGACTTTCATGGCCGGGTTCAGCAATTCCGGATGTTATCAGATATATCTCTTACCTCTTCCCGTCAACATTCGGTTTAAATGCTTACATGCGAATTTCTGCAATGGGAGCTTCAATTTCTGATGTGGCTTTCGAAATGAAAGGAATTTGTATCCAAACTGTTGTTTATTTTATAATTGCATCACTGATTTACACATCAAAAATCAGAAAGATGTTAAGAAAAGAGGCCTAATTTTAGGTTAATAGACTGTCTAAAAAGAGGATTGCAGATTGTTTGACATCCTGATAGTTACAGAAGTTGTCAGAATTACAATCTCCCTTTTTAGACAGTTTTTTTATCTGTTTCTTCTATAATCGTTTGGAGTACATCCTGCGTATTTCCTGAAATATTGTCCGAAAAAAGATGCGTTTGGAAAATTAAGTTCTATCGCAATTTGTTGTACTGAAAGATTTGAATTTTTCAACAAATTTTTAGCCTCTGTAATTACCATCGCAGTTACCCAATGAGATGCCGGCGTTCCGGTTTTTTGTTTTATTACCGAACTTAAATATCTTGTAGTCAAAAACATCTTGTTGGCGTAAAATTCCAACGAACGGTTTTCTTTAAAATTTTTGTAAACAAGATTTATGAAATTTCTAAAAATATCATCTTGACGCGTATATGAATTTTCAATTGAAGTAGAATATTTTTGGTAATACGATGCAATCTCATAACACAATGCAACAGTTAGAGAATGAACGATATGTTGATGAAAATTGATATTTTTTTGCTTTTGTTTTTTTATAATCAGCATCGACAATTCATAAAGCGAATCAGCCTCGTTGTTTGCCACATCCACAACGGGACAATTTTTCACGCCCAAAAAGTAAGAACCGACATTCGGAATTTTCAACGAATCCAAAATTTGAGGATCGGTTGTAATACCAAGACCTTGCAAATCAGGCGAATGAGATTCCACCGAAATAGTAGAGTAGGGAAGTACCACGCAAATACTGCCCTCCTTTAACACATATTTTTTCATGTCAACAAGCAGTTCTGCGCTGCCTTTCAAACAAAGAAAATATCCGACAAAGTCTGATTGTATAGTGTTTTTTGATACCGGTAAAACTTGTGAACCGTTAGGATAAGTATAAAGTTTTAAATGCCCCATTATTCTATTGTTTGTATTTTTGCGATGCAAAGCTAACAATAATTATTTGTTAATAGTACTTTTTGAACATTTTTTGATTGATTTTTTTTGCTCGGTTACAGTAATTATAAATACTTTTGTTGCCCGAAAGATATTGATATTATATAAGAATTATCCTTCAATAGTCCCTCTTTATAGTCCTATGGCTGTCGCATTTTTTACGACAGCCTAATTTTTTTGAGTATTTTTACATGTTGATTTTTTTAACGGGTAATTAAATAATCATTCTTTCATCGAATCTGATTTATTCTTTTAACATTTTGATTTATATCAGATTGAATAGCCAAAGTTTTAAACTTATTTTAATTTTTAACTGTTAACTCACCCTTGTTATTTGTAAAAATTAAAAATCAAATCTCTGTTTATTGATAATTTTCTGCTATAATTAAACACAAAAAAATGCCGCATTTATATTTGTAATTGTTTACTTTTCCTAACAATAATGCAAAATACTGTTAAAAAATATATACTCCAAATTAATCTATTCTATTAAGTCACAATTTTTTACGGTTATTGAAATTTATAAAAATTACATTTAAAATCTGTCTTTGGGGGAATTTTGATTAATTTTGGATGATATATTCCTTAAATACATATAAGTTGAATTTTTTGTTTACTCATTATTAAGAAAAAGTTTCGTATGTAATAATTTGTTTGTTTGAAAATAAACATATAGTTTTGCGGCATAGAAATTTATCTTTATTATCATTACCAAATTTTTTTTATTTATAGATGACTATGAAAAGAGTGATAATTGCTTCGATGTTGGCATTATCCACATGTTTGGTGGATTCTTGTACCGACAAGGAGCTTGAAAATCAGGTTGAATCGGCTAACAAAAGCCTGTCATTCTCGGCAACATTTCCTTCGGAAGAGGATGACGAAAATTCGCTTTCAAAAGCTTATGTCTCAGCTTCTGCTACTAACAATTCTGGGGTGGACAGATTGGTGGTTTACGGTAACTACAGCAGATGGAGACCTTTTGTTCTTAATTTAAACAATGGTGTTTATACCGGAAACGGTGACGATGATGTAGTTTGGAATTCATCTTCATTTGTTGGTCTTTGGCCGGACGGTTATCGTCAGGACGATGGAAATTTCAAAATGACTTTTCCAAGCAGACAAGAAGCTACAAAAGACTGGTATGGCAGCAAATCTAATCTTTTGATTGCCCAGTGCTCTGCTAACAACAAAACTTTCAATTTCAATAAAGTCTATTCTTGCATCAGACTTTATGTTTACGAAAACTATGATGAAATTACTGTAAATGCAATCAACGGTGATACATATCTCGCCGGCGATGTTTTGGTAAATCCTTCTAACGGTGCTATCGTTTCTCATTTGAGTCCTAACGGTACACAACGCGCTGTTACTCTTACCGGTCCGATTACTCCGGGTATTTACAATCTTGCTGTTGCTCCGGGTTGGGTTTGGGGCGTTCAAGTGAATGCTAAACGAAACGGTAAAACTACTCAAGGTCAGGCTCTTAAAACCTATATTCTTGAGCAAGGTAAGAATATTTCTTTTGAGGTTGGTGACAAAAATGCCTCTGGAAATATTGACAACAACAACAATAATAACAACAATAGCGGTTCGGCTGCTCAAACCGGTTGGCATGTTAACGGCAAATATCTCGTAAATGGTAACAATCAGATTTGCAACATCTACGGTTTTGCACAAACATACAGCCCTTGGTTCAACGAACGCGGTACTAAGTGGACAAATTACAATGTTGCAGGTTGTCTTTCTTATAATAAAGGTATTATCGACAGAATCATGAATGCAGGTTGGAAAATGACCTGGATGCGTCTTCACATGGATAACTATTGGAGCAACGATCCTGGCAGAACCAACGCTTGGAGATCCAACGGTATGCAACAAAGATATGGCGATATGGGTGAAAGATACCTCTACGCTTTTGATTTTGAACGTTTTAAGAAATATTTCAATGAAGTATTTTTGCCAATGGCAGAATACGCTCAGAGCAAAGGACTTGCAGTAATCATGCGTCCTCCGGGAGTTTGTCCTGCAATTATTTCTACATCAGCACACTACAGAGAATATGCTAACAAGTATATTCAAACTCCGGGTGGTAGCCTTACAATTTATGCAGAAGATTATCAAGCATATTTGATTAAAGTTTGGACATGGGTTGCTCAACAACCGGCTGTTAAAAACAATCCTAACATCCAGTTTGAGCTTGCTAACGAACCGGTTTACATCTGGTCACCATCAACCAGAAACTACGGTCCACGTTGGGAAAACGGCAGATACATTTATGCTGACGATATGTACAAAGAGCAAACCGCAATTTTCCAAAGTGTAGTTAATGCAATTCGTAATCAGGGTTGCAACAACATCATTTGGGTTCCTGGTTGCGCTTATCAAGGTGATTACAAAGGTTACGTAAAATATCCGATTAAAGGTGAAAACATCGGTTTCGCAGTACACTGCTATCCGGGTTGGTTTGGTTCAGCCGGCGTAAACGGTGACGGTGGTATGGGCAGCGGTTCATATCAACAATTCTACAATGAATGGAACGATAAAGTTGGTTGTGTAGCAAGAACAAATCCGATTATTGTTACCGAAATGGATTGGGCACGCAAACAATTTGCACGCGAAGGATACATCGGTACATGGGGTACAGGTTACACCGGTACAGCAGGCGGTGCAGGTTTTGGTGCTAACTTCAAGAAAATCGCTGATTCATACGGCAATGTAAGTTTCTTGACATTTGTTTGGCCTCATATTCTTGCTCAGTTCAATCCGAATCATCCTGAAGACGGTGGTGCTGACGGTACAGGCCTTTATGATAAAGAGTCTGGCGTTTACCCTGTATATCAGTGGTTTAAACAATACGCTAACGAATATCCAAAGAGATAATTTTAAAAAAAATTAAAAAAAGATAAATTTCTGGACTGTCTATTTTTTAGGCAGTCCTTTTTTTGTTTGTTATAAAATTGTTACAAAAAAAACAGAGAAAACTTCATTTCTGAAAATTTTCTCTGTTTGCTTTTTTTTTATGATTTTTTAACTGTACAACATCGTACTTATTATATATGCGACAATTGTACTTACTGTTACACAAATCAAACCCGGAATCATGAAACTGTGATTCAATAAATATTTACCGATTACAGTAGTTCCCGAACGGTCAAAATTTACGGTTGCAATATCCGACGGATAATTCGGAATGAAAAAATATCCGTAAACCGACGGTAAAACTCCGAGCAAAATATACCCGTCGATGCCCATAGAGTAGGCGAGAGGCAGCATTGAAACCACTACTGCACCTTGTGAATTTACCAGCACCGAAACCAAGAAAAATACAAACGCAATCGCCCATTTGTTTTCGGCAATAAATCCGCCCAATCCATTTTCTAACGTTTCCATATAATTAGAAAAGTAAGTATCAGCCAACCAAGCAATTCCAAAGATAGCAACCACTGCCACCATACCGCTTTGCCATACTGGTCCTGATACCGCTTTTTTCGGACTTGCTTTACAGAAAATAATCATACAAGCTGCCGCCGTTAACATTATAATTTGAATCAGTAAATTCATCGGAAGAGTTTTTTGAGTAATTTCAGTCATACCTTTCACGAGTTTTCCGGTTTTTGCCAACATATCGGCTGTAATTGTAACACCGTCTGCAACAATCGGAGCCGCACCTTTTATGGCTGTGATTTTTTCGTACACGGGCAAAAGATTTTGAAACATCGCAAAAACTACAATTGAAACCAACGCACCGAGGAAAATAAAAACTGCGCGTTTTGCTTCCGGAGTGATTTGCTTATCCAAGAGAGTTGCATTATTACCGTACATATACGCTTTGGTTTCGGGATCTGCAAGACGTTTCTGAAAATCAGGATCTTTGTCGAGATCGAGACCGCGTTTGAAAGAGAAAATGGCTGCCGACATCAATCCGCAAATACAAGCCGGAATCGATACCAACAACACTTGAGGAATTGTGATATTAAAACCGTTTTGATTGCTGATACCAACAAAAGCCACAACCGCCGCAGCAATCGGCGAACATGTAATACCCACCTGACTTGCGATACTTGCCACGCCGCAAGGACGTTCGGGGCGGATACCTTTTTTGAGGCTGATGTCGCAAATAATCGGCATCAAAGTGTAAACAACGTGACCTGTTCCAACCAAAACAGTCAGAAAAAAAGTACACAACGGTGCAAGAAATGTAATTCGGTCCGGATGTTTTCGCAGAAGTTTTTCCGCGAGTTGAATCAACCAATCCATTCCGCCCGAAGCCTGCATAATTCCGGCGCAAGTAACAGCCGCAATTATGATGTAAATTACATCAGTTGGAGGTTTTCCGGGTTCCATGCCGAAGCATAATACTAAAATTGCTAATCCTATGCCGGAAATTGCACCCAAGGCAAGACTGCCGTATCGTGAGCCGACATACAAAGCTCCAAGTACGATTAGCAGTTGCGTAATCATAAGAAACGTTTCCATAGTTTTTAAGAATTTTGATTGTTATTTTGATCTTTTTTGAGCCAAATATATGTTAATAGTTCGTTAAATACAAACAAATTTAAGTTTAAAATTTAACAATTTAGATTTTTTTTTAATCTTTTTAACTTTTTTTAGATGGTGATATAGATTATCATTACAAAAAAAAGGTACTTAAAACTTTTTTGTATGTATTTAAAAGTCAGATAAATATAAAAGTGATTCGTCGTTAAAACTTCAAAATATAATTGTAACGGTTTCTCGTCTGAAAATTTGAATAATAAATTATTACTAAAATTTATAAAAAAATTTTCTTTAATAATAAAAATTTTCTAATTTTGTAGAAATTAATTTAAGGGTTGATTTTAGACGGTTTTGTAGTACGAAAAAATCAAATTTTTTAGATTGAAAAGCCGCTTAGAAGTGCTTAAAATGCGGTTTTGAAAAAAAATTGATTTTTTTTGGAACAAAAAAATTTTATTTCCGTTAAAAAGTGTATAATGGAAGTCCGTTTAATAGATACACGTGCAAAATTGTTTTATTTGTATTCTCAAATTTGAACTTTTTTGCGAAACGAATGAGAATTTGTATATACGAAAGATAATTATATCAAATAAAATATATTAACGCTAATTAAAAACATAAATAAGATGGAAAATACAATCAGAGTTGAAAGAGCAATTAAAAGAATGACTCAAGCCGACTTGGCAGAACGCATTGGCACTACACGCCAGACAATTCACAACATCGAAGCAGGTAAATTTACTCCTTCAGTAGATTTGGCTTTGAAAATTGCACGTTATTTTGGCAAGCAAGTAGAAGATATCTTCAAACTTGAAGAAAACGACTAAGTCACATCTCACACTTTTGCAATTTATAAAAGATGGCTGGCAGATTCCTGTTCAGCCATTTTTTTTATGCTGATATGAGATTTTTTTTGTGAATATCGCATGTAAAAATGTGTTTATTCGTGTTTTTAACGTTGTTTTTTATTAGGTAAAAAGCAGAAGCGATAAAGTAGATAAGCCGAGTGTTGAACCTGCTATTCTCGGATTGTATTCGTGAAATGTTGAATTTTTAACTACAAAAACAGCAAAAAAATGGCAAAGATTACAACAAAGGAATATAAGGCAAAGCCGAAATTTAAAATTTGCGATCCGGAATTTTTGTAGTGGTTCTGACAAAGTAGGCGTTATTATAGAAATTTATTTCAACGCAGAAAGAGAATTAAATACAGAAAGATGTTAAATAAATGTACTTTTCAATGGATTTAATTTTTTTTGATATAATTGGTTATAAAACAAAAACACTTGATAATCATTACGTTATCAAGTGTTTTACATTGATTTTTGGCGGAGAGAGGGGGATTCGAACCCCCGGTAAGGATTGTATCCCTACGACGGTTTAGCAAACCGTTGGTTTCAGCCACTCACCCATCTCTCCAGAGATGTTCTGCGTTGAACTATCTTTTGTCCATTTGTCGGTCTCCAGGGATTCGAACCCTGGACCCACTGATTAAGAGTCAGTTGCTCTACCAACTGAGCTAGAGACCGTGTTGTTTTGTTTTGACGATGCAAAGGTAGAAACAATTTTTTTATCTGCAAATTTTTTTGAGTTTTTTTTTGCAAATTATTTTATTTTTTATATTTTCGTATTGAATTTCAATAAGGTTACGACAAAACTTTTTTTGCGTAATTTTTAACCAAATATTCTAAACAAAGCTGATTATGACTATTAAAAGAGTTTTTTGGACATTATTTTTACTGCTTTTCAGTGTAAAATCGTTCGCTCAACTTGAAACTTCGGTTTGGTATTTCGGTAGAAATGCCGGTCTGGATTTTAAAACTCCCGAACCTACTATCCTTTTGGACGGTGCTTTGGTGAATTGGGAAGGTGTGGCTGCTATTAGCGACAGCCTCGGTAATTTATGTTTTTACACCGACGGGCGCACCGTTTGGAATCGTGAGCACCAAGTAATGCAAAATGGTGACAATCTTTTGGGTAACAAGTCAAGTACAGAATCTGCGATTATTGTGCCGCTGCTCGAATCCGACTCTAAATATTATATCTTTGTAGTGGATGATCATGGAAATTCAGGCGGGCTTAGTTACAGTTTGGTGGACATGAATTTAGACAACGGTAACGGAGCAATAGTTTCTGACGAAAAAAATATAATTATTGAAAATCCTGTTTGTGAGAAAGTTACCGCAATTCGCAGTTATGATAACAAAACAATTTGGCTGTTAACAAAATCGGCGTCTTCCGACAAAGTTATCGAATGGAAAATTACAAAAGACGGTCTTGACTTATCAACGCGAAAAGAATTTGCGGTAAGTATTTGTCGGCATGATAATCCTCAGGAGTACGATGAAATTATTGCAAATTTAAATGATAAGATTGCAGAATTGAAGGCCAAAATAGATGAGGAAACTGATGAGGAAATAAAAAAGCAATTAACCTATGAGTATAATACTTTACTTGAAGAACGGAAAAAATATATTGATTATAAGAGTGCTCGCGGACTTATTGCCGGCGGTTATATGAGAATTTCTCCAAACGGACGTTATATTGCCTGTGCGACAATGGGTTATTGGGAAATGGACGATATGAGTTTCAGTCCGTTAGAAGTATTTAAATTTGATCCAAATACCGGAGTTGTTTCGAGTTATTTAACATTTTATGATACTCAGTGCGAGCTTTATGGTGTGGAGTTCTCTAATGATGCGTCAAAGCTTTATTACGCATCCGATTTGGGCGTTTTTCAGATTGACCTTTCCTTACCGTCCGAAGATGAAATTCTCAATTCTGTAGTACAAATCGGAACTTACGATTATAAAAGATTCGGTTTGGAATACGATTTCAATCCTCAATTTGTTGACCCCGATGATTACAGCGATCCGGCTCAATATTTTTTGGCTTTACAGGAAACAATTCCGTTTGTTGGAGCGTTGCAACTTTCTACCAACGGAAAAATTTATTGTGCGCAAAATATGTGCGGGTATCTTGGCGTAATCAATAATCCGCGAGAAAAAGGCGAAGCTTGTGATTTTCAGACCGAAGGACAATATCTTGGCGGTAAAATCAGTTGTGTCGGATTGCCGAATTTTATTCCGTCATATTTTTTACCGCCTAATTTTGAGATACTTAACCGTTGTAGCAATTCTCCGATAGTTTTCAATTGTACCGACAATCGCACTATTATAAAGTATGAGTGGGTTTTGTCGGATTTGTACGGAAATTTAATTGAAAAATCATCAGAAAGAAGTTTTGAATATAAATTTCTTGAAGCCGGGAAATATCGCATAACTCTCACAATTACAACTGATAACAATGTTGAAAATTCTGATTACCGACTTTTTGAAGTGTTTGACCCGCCGCAATTTGAACTTCAGAACGATACTGTGATTTGTTACGAAGGTAAAGCCGAACTTCGTCCCGTAAAACTTGAAAATTGTGAGTTTACTTGGTCGGATGATTACGGTAATGATAAATTTTACATCGGTCAATCTGCAACTATCTATGGCACAAATAAAAACATCTATACACTTTGCGAATTTACCGACGATGTAAAAGTTGAAATGGTGTATCCTGAAAAATTTACTTTAGGTGACGATATTGAATTTTGCAGTGGCGGGTCTGTTGACCTAAAAATCGAATTAGATCCCGACAAATTCGTTGAATATCAATGGCTTGATAATAAGGAGCAAACTTTGGAACGCACTTTTGAAGTCCCCGGAAAGTATATTTTGTTGACAAAGGATTATAATAAGTGTGACTTTAGTGATACAATTTTAGTAAAAGAAAATCCGTTGCCTGACATCGATTTTTCTGCTGACAGTTTGTTTTGTACAAATTTGGAGACTATTTTGGATTGCAAAGTGTCGGATGCGGTTTACCTTTGGAGTACCGGCGAAACTTCTCAAACAATTGTTGTAAAAGAACCCGGAAAATATTGGGTTGACGTTACGGATTCTAAAAATTGTTTCTCTTCGGATACCGTTTCCTTGAAACTCAAAACTTTGCCTGAGATTGATTTGCCCTCAGACACAACGTATTGCGAGGATGATTATTTATCTTTGGACGTATTTTGGAACGATGCCACCGAATATGTTTGGAACGATTTTATAAACGGTGGACATCTCGAAATCACGTCGCCGGGGCAGTACATCTTGCAAACGCGCAACGCTTGCGGAGTCATTTTGGACACAATTGATGTTACAACAAAATATTGCGGAGACATCTTGATTCCCAATATCATAACTCCAAACGGTGACGATATTAACGACTATTTCAAAATCAAAGGTTTAACACACAATTGGTCGTTGCAAATATTTTCCCGTGAAGGTGTAAGAGTTTTCAAGACAGATAATTATCAAAACGATTGGAATGCTCCGGGATTGTCGGACGGCGTTTATTTTTATATTTTGGAAAAGAATGATATGAAATTTACCGGAAATGTTTCAGTTTTTCACAGAAGGTATTGATTTACAATACCTTCATTTGTGAAATAATTTTTTCGCCGACAGCCTCGTTCATGCGCTGAATAATTACAGTTTTGTGCATGCTTACTTCGTTACGAATCAGCGGGCTACGGAATTTTACGGTGAGAATTCCGTTTTTTATATTAATATCCAAAGTGTCGCGAGCAATTGTCTTTCCGACAATATTGTCCCACGCATCCATCGCGTGCATTTCTTTAATTTTTTTGTCCGCACCGATAGCCCTGAGATATTCTTGTAAGATGTCACCTAAAGTTTCTGCTTGTTTTTTTTGCATGATTTTTTTAATCCTCCTGAATCTCGTTTTCAAAATTTTCATCAGGATTTACATCTTGATTTTCAATAAATTCGTCCTCAAAATCGGTTGTGAATTGAATCGGTTTTTCTGCATTTTTCACTTTCAGAGCCAAACCGATTACGAGGATGTCATTAGCTTTTGTATTGTTGCCTTTCCAATTTGCAAATTCTTGTTTGTATGAATGCATTTGGTCGAGCATCGGTTCGTTGGCATGTTTCATAAACATCTGTCTCAAATACGAGTCGCCGAAACGATTTCCGTTGCCGCCGCGCTGATTAGCAAAACCGTCAGTTTTCAAATAAATTTTGTCATCTTTTACAAGTTCAATTTGTTCAGTTGCATAATTTTTGCGACGTCCGTAAGAAACTGCAAAATTCATTCTGTCGCCTCTAAATTCGTGAACGTCAATCTCTTTGCGGCTTGTACCCGGATAAGATTTTCTTAGCAGACACATGCTGCCGTATGCTCCGGCGTATTGTAAATATTTTTCTTTTTGATTGATGATACAAACAGTAAAATTTACCGGAATATCTTCGTTAACTCTGTAATTTTCATTTCGTTCCGTGAGGTGCGCATATTTAGATCTCAACATGTCCAAAATTTGTCCCGACGAGATTTTGGCGATATCGTTTCTTTCCAAAATTTCAGTTAAGAAAACCACATTCAAAATGCCTTTAATCAATCCGTTAACGCCAGAAATGCCGGTGTTTCCGCACGCTACGAGTGTGAAATCGCCTTTGTGGTAAAATTTGTAGAAATCGCCGCCGGCAGTATCACCCGGTTGGTCCAAAACAAAGAAATCCGGAAAGATTGATTTGATATAATTTTTTTCCGGTAAAATTGTTTTTTGTAAAGCGAGAAGATGTTTCAGCATCTCCACCATCTTAAACTTATGATTTTCGATAACTTGTTTCAGTTCAGAAACAGAATTGTCGTACTTATTATTTTCAGTTTCAAGATTTTTAATTTTTGCATTTAATTCTTTGATTTCCTGATTTTTAATTTTAATATCACTTTCATTTTTCAGTGTAATTTCGTTGTTTTGATTGCGGAGTTTCCAACAGTAAAAAGCTGAAACAGCAAGCAAAATAGCGAGAATGATAATTGCAACTAACATTGTATCAGTGTTTTTATAAAAATTAACTTATTTAAATTTCACGTTTTAAAATTACCATTTGGTTTTTAAATAAAAAAATCTTATTAATTTAATTTATGTTATTTTATTCTTATTAATTGAATTTCAGTATTTTAAAAATCTATAAAAGTTAACAATAAAAAAAAAAGAAAAAATATTATATTTGACTCTTTAAAGATTGGAAAAATATATTTAACTTAGCAGAAATTTAAAAAGAGGAAAAATCAGAAGTCAAACAAAAATTGGCACAATCATTGTTTTAGGTGTGCAGAAACCCATTTCAAACGCGCCAATTGCGCTTTTGAACTTTTTTGAGGAAACGCAAATGAACCAAACTAATCATAATAACAAAAATAATTTGATATCAAAATTGCAGAATTTGGTATTGAAATTTTTGCTGATTACTATATTTTTTATAGTGTCAGGGACGTTTTCTCATGCCCAAATTGCCCAAGACAAAGCCATTTTGCGTGCACATTGGATTATTACTTGTGCGGAATATGTGGAATGGAAGCAATACAAAACTCCAAATAGTTTTGTTATAGGTGTTTATGGTACAATGGCTGAAGAAATCAACCCTTTGCGCGAAGTAGCCAAACCTACAAAAATCAACGAGCGTGAAATCGTTATTAAACATTTCCGCAGACCAAAAGACATTACTCCCTGCGATATTCTTTTCGTTAACAATCACTATAATGAAGAACTTGCTGTAATTTACGAAATTGCAGTTAATCAAAAAGCTTTGTTAATCAGTGACCGTGCTCCTACAGATAAATATTTCATGCTCAATCTTTTGCTTCAGGGTAAAGATAAGCAGTTTGAAATCAATACCGAGACTACTAAATTGTCTGATGCATTGGTTTCTGATAAACTTTCAAATCAAGGCGGTACAACTCTTGACCTTCGTCAGATGTACGCAAAAAAAGAGCGTGATTTGAAAGAAAAAGAGGAACGTTTGAAAATTCAGGAGAAACAGCTTGAAGAGCAGGAGAGGGAACTTGCTATTCAGAATATGGAGAATATCCGTATTACCGAGCAAAACTATTTACTTGCTAACCAGCTTAATAAGACGGAGGAAGAAATTGAGGTTCAGAAGGCTAAGGCTGCGATGTTTATGACTGAAGTTCGTACTCAGCAGACTAAACTTGCTGAAAATCAGATAAAACTTGCTCAACAAGAAAAGGAAATTGACTCGAAGCAAGTTCAGATTGAAAATGCAAATCGCGAACTTCGTGAAAAGGAACAAGAACTTTCGGAACGTGAGCAGAAGATTTCTCAACAGCGTTCTACAATTCAGTTGCATGATAACCGTATCAACGAGCAACGTACTATAATAATAGGTGTCGGTATTTTTATCGCAGTCGTTACTTTGCTGGTTTTGATAATTATCCGTTCAATTCGTGAACGTCGTAGGGCGGAGTTGAAATTGCGTCAAAAAGGTAAAGAGCTTAGTTCTCAGAATGATGAAATTCTCAAACAGACCGAGGAACTTGAGCAAGTGAACGTTGAGCTTGAAAAACTTTCAATTGTTGCCGGTAAAACTCAGAATGCTATCGTAATTATGGACCGTAAGGGATATTTTGAGTGGGTAAATGCCGGTTTTACAAGAATTTACGGTTTTACATTGCAACTTCTCAGACACGAGCGTGACGAAAATATCGTTAATGCAAGTTCCAACAAGAGTATCCGCAATATACTTTATAAATGTGTAAGTAATAAGCAAACCATAGTTTTTGAGACGGATTCTGTTACACGTTACGGAAAAAAAATTGCGAGTCAGGTGACACTTTCTCCGATTCTCAACGACCAAGGCGAAGTTACACAGTTGGTTGCTATCTATTCGGATATTAACAAGTTGAAAGAGCAGGAAGCCGCAATTCGCAGTCAGAACGAGGAGTTGCTTCAACAGAAAAATACACTTGAAGTTCAGAAAACTCAAATCGAGGAACAGAACAAGCATATCAAGGCGGGTATTTACTATGCTCAAACCATTCAGAAAACCATTTTGCCGCCGGAAGAGCAGATTGAAAAATATTTTGATTGTTTCATTCTCTACCGTCCGAAAGATATCGTAAGTGGTGACTTTTATTGGTTTAGCGAGGCTCAAGACGAAGATCATTCATATCAGTTTATCGGTGATTTGGATTGTACGGGTCACGGTGTTCCGGGTGCGTTCATGAGTCTTATCGGTAACCGTATTCTCAACGAAGTAATCAACGTAAAGAGAACATTTTCGCCGCGAGATATTATGGATCAGTTGAATCAAGATGTCATAAAAGCGTTGAAACAGGATCAAAGTACCAACAACGACGGTATGGATACATGTTTTGTACGTGTTGAAAAAACAGGTTCAAACGATTATACAATAACATTCTGCGGTGCTAAACGTCCGTTGTACTATATTCCGAAGGGTAGTGAAGAGGTTCAACTGTTGAAAGGCGACAGAAAATCAATTGGTGGTACACAGCAAAAACGCGGTAACATCCAGTTTACAAATCAAGAAATTGTACTTCATTCCGGTGATATAATGTACTTGTCAAGTGATGGTATTATCGACCAGAACGATGCGGATCGTAAACGTTTTGGTACAGATAACTTTTTGGCTATGCTTTTGAAGTACAAAAACGAGCCGATGGGTAATCAAGGCGAGTATTTTGCAGAAACCCTTGACGCGTACAGAAAGGACGAAGAACAAAGAGACGATATATCTGTAATTGGAATCAAATTTAGATAGAAGATGTTAAATAAAACCTACATATTGAGCAAGTTAGTATTGATTTTGGCTGTATTAGGAATTGCGATTGCGGCTCCTAAAGATGTTCGTGCCCAAATCAATCCTGATGCGTTGCGTGCGCATTGGATTACTACACTTTCTGAATATGTGACTTGGCCTGATGAAGAGAATATTTCGTCATTTGTAATTGGTGTTTACGGTTATAATGCGCCGGAAGTTGACGAACTTAATAAGTTGAAAGAACAGAAAACTATCAAAGGTAAAAAGTTTGAAGTTGTTCATTTCAAGAGAGGAAAGGATATTACTTTTACAAATATTCTTTATGTAAATGGCGGCTACAATGATGATTTACAGATGATTAATGATAAGTTGGCTGGTCAGAATACACTTATTATTACTAATGGTGTTATTAAAGGTTCTTCTCAGCAAAACTTATTCATGCTCAACCTTTTGTTGAAAGGTAGAGGTCAGCAATTTGAAGTCAACAGTTCAAAAGCAGAATTGGCGGGAATCAAGATTTCCGACAAGGTGTTGGCTCAAGGTGGTACGAAGGTCGATTTGATGATTTTGAATGAAGGTAAGGATAAAGAGCTTCAGGAAAAAGAAAACGAATTGAAAGTTTTGGAGCAAAAGCTTTCTGCCAAAAGAGATGAAATTTTTAGTCTTTCGGTTGCTAATGATATTCAGCACGAGCAAAACCTTTTGAAAAAGTACGAACTTGAAACCAAGGAAAAGGAAATTGAAGAGCAAAAATTGTTTGCCAACAAACTTTTGTCCGATGCTGAAAGATTGAAAGCTGTACTTTTCCAAAACAACATCGTACTTCAAAGACAAGAACGTGAAATCAACGAAAAGCAAGAACAGTTGACATATTCTACCAACGAGTTGGTACAAAAACAAAACCGTATTGCTGAGCGTGAGAGACAGATTGATATTCATGAAAAGCGTCTTGCTGACCAAGCATCGCAGATTAGTAATCAGAACAAAATTATTAATTATGCTCTCGGTTTTGCAGCATTTATTATGTCGCTGGTCATAATTTCAATTTTGTTGAACAGATCTCGTAAACGTAAAAATCAGATACTTATCAAATATAACAACGATATTGAGCGCAATAAGGATCAAATCTTGGCGCAGTCAGAACAGTTGCAACAGATTAATAAAGAGTTGGAAAAACTTTCGATTGTTGCCGCTCAGACTGATAACGGCGTTGTGATTATGGATAATAACGGTAATGTAGAATGGGTAAACCGTGGTTTTACTAATATGTACGGATTTTCTGCCGGTGATTTGGAAAGTTCAAAACGTAATAGTTTAACTCAATTTTATTCTTCCAACAAGGAAATTAATAATATTAAGGAAGAATGCTTAAAGAGTTTCAGTCCAAAGGTTTACGAAACTGAAATTCAAACTAAAGATGGTAAATTTGTTTGGGTACAGTCTACACTTACTCCAATTTTGAACGAAAATAACGAAATTTCCAGACTTGTAACAATTGATACTGATATTACTCAGATTAAGGAACAGGAAAATGCGATTTTGGCTCAGGGTATGACACTTGCTGCTCAGCGTGATGAGTTGGCAGAACAGAAAGAATACATCGAAGAGCAGAATCAGCATATCAGTACAAGTTTGGTTTATGCAAAGACAATTCAGGAAACTGTGATGCCTTTGGAAGTAAACATCTCGAAGTTTTTCAAATATTTCGGAGTGTTTATTCCGTTGCAGATTGTAAGTGGTGATTATTATTGGTTTACAAAAATTCCTGATAATCCGAATATTACTTACATCGCAGCTGTTGACTGTACGGGTCACGGTGTGCCGGGTGCGTTCATGTGTATGATTTCTACCCGTTTGCTTAGTGAAATTATTGTTGAACACAAGATTTATGATACAAAAGAAATTCTCAACTCGTTGAATACCGGTCTTGTAGCTGCTTTGAAACAGGATACAACCGATAACAACGACAGTTTGGAAATTTGTATTTGTAAAGTTGTTAATAATCTTGACGGTACATACGAAATTACTTATTCCGGTGCTAAACGTCCGCTTTACATCCTTCATGAGGATACCCATGAGTTTGAAACTCTTAAAGCCGACAGAAAGTCAATCGGTGGTATTATGTCAAAAAGAAATAATCTTGAGTTTACTTCAGTTTCGCTCACTCTCAAAAAGGGTGACAAGATGTATCTGACTACAGACGGATTCATCAACCAGCTGGATATTAACAATAAAAAATACGGCTCTGACAGATTTGTAAATCTCATTAAATCAACGGCTGAGAAAGATTTGAGTGAGCAAAAAGCAATTTTTGAAGATGCTTATTACAAATTTAAAGGTGATGCTGAGCAAAACGATGACATCACAATTTTCGGAGTACAATTAATTTGATAATTCTAAAAAAGCAATTGATATGGCATTAATTAACAGTAGAGAAATTTTTGATTCGATGTTTGATAACAATGTAGTGATTTCTTATATCGGACCTTTTGACGGTCAGATTTTATCACTTTTGGCGTCTAACATTGAAGATTCCCTTTGGGAAGACAAAAAAGCAGGAAAAAAGTTCTTCAAAATATTTATTGAATTAAGTCAAAATATTTATCTTTATTCAAAAGAAAAATCCACCGGAATGGGGCTTGACCGTTCGGCAGGTGTCGGATTGATGCTTATAAAAGAATTTGACGATTATTTTCAATTTATTACAGGTAATTTGGTGGATCACGGTGATTATGTGAAACTTATCGAAAAATGTGATCAGATTATCGCAAAGTCTAAAGATGAACTTCGTGAGTTTAAGAGACAGCAACGTGCTTTGCCTCAGTCAACTCCTAACGGCGGCGGTAATATCGGCATTATTCAATCTACAATTCTCAGTGGTTATCCGCCTTCTTACACTTTCCATAAAATTGATGACGATAATTATTTTTATGTTCTGAGTATCAGAATTGATAAATAATTAAGTGTAATTACTTTTTTAGAATAAAAAATGACCTGCGTAATTGATGTTTTTTTACGCAGGTCATTTTTTTATTGATTGTCACTTTCTTTGATTTCTTCAAGTTCCAACCATCGCATCTCTTTTTCTTCGAGAGCGTTGTTGATATCTTGCATTTTTTGTGACAGTTTTGTGATTTCTTCGATGTCAGAAGTGCCGCCCGAAAGTTTTGTTTCAATATCTTTCTTTTCGGTTTCCAAAGCTTCAATTTCTTTTTCAAGCTGTTGATATTCCAAATTCATTTTGTAAGTGAAATTCTTTTTGCGCTTGTCAGAATGGTTGGAAACTGTTTGCTTAACTTCTTTAATTTCAGGCTTTTGCTCTGCTTTCTCGTCTTCTTTTCTTGTGAGATAAACTGTATAATTTCCCGGAAAATTCTTGATTTCACCGCCATCTTCAAAAACAAACAGCGAGTTAACAACTTTATCCAAAAAGTAACGGTCGTGAGATACAACAATCAAGCATCCGGCGTAAGCGTTCAAATAATCTTCAAGAACGTTTAATGTGATGATATCCAAATCGTTGGTAGGTTCGTCGAGAATCAGGAAATTTGGATTTGTCATCAAAACGGTCATCAAATACAATCTTCTGCGTTCACCACCCGAAAGTTTTGCAATCGGTGCGTATTGCATTTTGGTAGGGAAGAGGAAATATTCCAAAAATTGAGATGCCGAAAGTTTGCGTCCGTCACCCAAAACAATTACTTCCGCAATATCTTTTATGATGTCGATAACACGCTGATCTTCATTGTATTCAATTCCGGTTTGTTTGTAATAGCCGGTAACTACGGTTTCGCCAAACTCTGTTGTACCGGAATCCGGCTCGATATTGTGCATCAATATATTTAAAAGTGTGGTTTTTCCGCAGCCGTTGTGACCCACAATTCCGATTTTGTCACCTTTTTGAAACGAGTAAGAGAAATTTTTGAAAAGCTGTTTGTTGTCGTAACCTTTTGAAATATTTTTGATTTCCAAAATCTTGTTTCCAAGTCTGTGAGCTTGTCCTGTAGCAATTTCTACTTTCTGAGAATCAGTACGTTGTGACGCAAATTCTTTGAGTTTGTAAAAATTGTCAATTCTGTATTTTGCTTTTCCGCCGCGAGCTTTCGGCATTCTGGAAATCCAATCAGACTCTTTGCGCAACAAGTTGTTTGCCTTGTCGATAGCCGCGTTGAGATTTTCGATACGCTCTTCACGTTTTTGCAGGTAGTAACTGTAATTGCCTGTGTAACTGTATGTTTTGTTGTCGTCAATTTCTATGATATAGTCACAAACATTGTCCAAAAAATATCGGTCGTGAGTTACCATTAATAAAGTGGTTCGCGTATCGTGAAGATAATTTTCAAGCCATTCGGTCATTTCGGTGTCCAAATGGTTGGTAGGCTCGTCAAGAATCAATAAATCAGGCTGTTCGATAAGAGCATCAGCCAATGCAATTCGTTTTTTCTGTCCGCCTGAAAGCGTTGAAATTTTCTGATCTAAGTTGTTGATACACAGCTTACCGAGAATTTGTTGCATGTCAAATTCATAATCCCAAGCGTTGTTGGCATCCATTTCGTTTTGAGCCTTTTCTATTCGGTTTGCATCGCCCGAAGCAACAGCCGCCTCGTAATTGCTGACAACTTTTGCGAGTTTGTTGGAAACCGAAAAAATCTGTTCGCGCACTGTGAGGTCGTCGTTTAATTCCGGAGCTTGCGGCAAATATCCGACTTTGATATCGTTTTTGAATACAACTTGTCCCGAATCTTGGGATTCTTTCTTTGAAATTATATTTAATAAAGTACTTTTTCCCGCGCCGTTTTTGGCTATTAATGCCGTTTTTTGGTCTTTCATTACTGAAAAACTAATATTTTCGAACAAAACATGGTCACCAAACGATTTGGTAAGATTTTCTACTTGAAGATATGTTATCATTTTGATTATAAGAATTTTAAATGGAATTTTTTAGTAAAATCCGTTTATTTGCTGCAAAGGTAATCAAAAAAATATATCTATAAAAACTTGTAAAAACTTATTTTTGATTGATTGTTGTAATATATTGAAATTCCGTTTGTTAACAGTAATTCTGCAAATATAATCTCAGTTAAAAACCAAAAAAACAACTAAATTTTGAAAAAAAAATTTTTAGGAAGAATAATTTTTATCTATTTTTGTGACATCAAAACGGGTATAAAGAAGCGTGATGCTATTTATTCCTGAAATTTATTGTTTATGCTAAAACACATTACTTTGTTTTTTAAGGGCTTTGCAATGGGTCTTGCTAACGTTGTACCGGGTGTTTCCGGAGGTACGATAGCACTTCTTGCCGGCATATTTGAACGTTTTATCAATTCCTTGAAATCATTTGATGCTGAGGCGTTGAAACTATTGTTTAAAGGTCGCTTTAAAGAATTTGCAGAGCATACAGATTTATTATTTTTAGTAGTATTGATTGCCGGCGAAGCAATCGGTATTCTTACCCTTTCTAATTTGCTGAATTTGATATACAATAATATCAGCAACGGTGAGTTTTTTGTACAAGCCTTTTTCTTTGGCTTGATTTTTATTTCAGTTTATTACATCGGTAAAACCATAGATAAGTTTACCCCGCAGGTAGTTGCATTTATGTTGGTAGGTGCTGCTGTTGCGATTACAGTTTCGCTTTTGACTCCGGCATCTGAAAACGATAATATGTTTTATCTTGTAGTATGCGGTGCAATTGCAATCTGCGATATGTTGCTGCCGGGAATTTCCGGAAGTTATACTTTGATTTTGCTTGGTAATTACCGATTGGTGATGACAGAAGCGTTGCCGCATTTTGATTTTAACATCTTGATACCGTTTGGAATCGGTGTTGTAATCGGATTTTTGGCATTTTCGAGATTCTTGTCATGGCTGATGAAAAATTATAAAAATCAAGTAACCGGAGTATTGACAGGTTTTGTATTCGGATCGCTGCTTTATCTTTGGCCGTGGAAAAAACCGATTTATATGCATGCTCTTAACGGAGAGGAAGTTATGGATCGTCACGGTAAAGCAATTGTAGAGGGTTACGACAGATTTATGCCTGATTTTAACACTGATACATTTATTGCATTGGCGTTGATAATCGTTGGTATAGCATTGTTGATGTCAATTGAAGAAATTGCAGCAAGAAAATCTCGGAAGAAAATAGAAGAAAATTCCGGTGATTCGATGCTTTAGAAAGAATTATACAATAATTTAATAGATAAAAATACTTTGAAAGTGGAAGTCGAGACAATAAAAATGATCGCAACGACCTATGAAGGTCTGGAAGATGTCTTAGGACGCGAATTGATGCGTATGGGTGCTGAAGATGTTGACACCGATACATGTAAAGTTACTTTTTCCGGTGATAAATATTTGCTTTATCAAGCAAATTATGAGTTGCGTACAGCTTTGAAAATCTATAAAGAAGTACTCAGCTTTGATTTTAATACCAAAGAAGAATTTTTTGCTCAGTTCAAAGATTATCGTTGGAGCAAGATACTTAACATCTACAAAAGTTTCAGAGTAGAAGTTCCATCAAAATCTACAGTTCTTGGTGAACAAGCTGAAGTAAAAGAGCAACTTACAAAAATTATTACCGAATATTTCAACGAAAAGTCACGTAAAACCCCACCGCACGACACTCCTAATCCTTCAGTTGTAATCGTTATTCAAGTTACAGAAAATCATTGTCAATTCTTACTTGACTCTACCGGCGAACCGTTGTCGCATCGTGGTTACAGAATTGCAGGCGGTAACCAAAAATTCGACGAAGTTTATTCTGCCGGTTTGGTACAACTTATCGGTTGGAAAGCAAATACAAACTTTGTTGATCCGATGTGCGATGCCGGCATCCTTTTGATTGAGGCTGCGATGTTTGCATACAATATTCCGGCTCAGGTTTGTAGAGAAAACTTCGGATTTTTCACATGGAGAGATTTCGATGCAGAAGTTTGGCAAGATATCAAATCATCTACCAAAGTGAGAATCAAACACAACGGCGAATTTGCTTACAAGATTTTAGGTTTCGATGAAGACGAATCAAATGTAAAAGCAGCAAATCAAAATATAAAGAAAGCTATGCTTGATAAATATATCAACGTAGAACGTAGCTCAGCAAAAGATATTGATTTGCCGGAAGGCGAGACCACAACGATAATTGAAGCACCGAAAGTGGATGTTTATAGACAAGAAGAAACAAAGAAAACAGTAGAATTCTTGGGAACTCTCGCAAAGAAAACATTCAAAAATCAAAAAGTTTGGATTCATTCTGACTATCCGGAATTGCCGAAAGCAATTGGAATTCAGGCACGTAGAGAGTCAGAAACAAAATTAAACAACGAAGAATTCACGCTTGCTCTTTATTAGAGTAAAAAAAATTAAAATATTTTTGTTAAAAAATTTGTTATTTTCAAAAATATTTGTTTATATTTGTGTACTGAAAAGAAAACCAAAATAGTAATCCAAGTATGAAAGCGGATATACATAACCTTTTTTTGAAAGGAAAGAATGGCAACCTTGTAGAAGCATTTGAGGGTGATATTACTCATGACCTCATTAGCATTTTTTTGGACAAGGTTGAAACTTCGCTTTTGAGGATGGGCGAATCGTTGAAAGTTACGAGGAAACTTTACAATATTTTGGTAGAGGCGTTACAAAATTTGTTTCATCATTTGGAAATTCCGCCGGCAGAGTATTTAAAATCGTTAAAATTGCCGGAAAAATGCAGATACGGATTTTGTACGGTTGTAAAAGACGGTGCAGGTGTATACAAAATTATTTCAGGAAATTTCATCAAAAATGATTCTGTACAATTTTTGCGTGATAGAATAGAGCAGCTGAATTACTTGTCGAGTGATGAACTGAAAGAACTTTACAAGAGGATTCTCAACAACGATGAGTTTTCTGAAAAAGGCGGAGGCGGTTTGGGATTTATTGAAATGGCTCGCAAATCGCAAAATAAATTTGGTTACGATTTTGTAAAATATGATGAGCATTTTTCTTTTTTCGTCTTGGAAGTGCTTGTCAAATAACTAATTTTGAAAACAAACTTTAAATAAAATATTTTAAAAATGGATTCAATAAAAATAGAAGGAACGCCAAAAACACCTACCGTAAGTTTCGATGCCAAAACTGGGCAAATCGAGATTAAGGGTCGGTCTATTCCGGAGAATTCAATTGAATTCTATAAGCCCTTGGTGGATTGGCTTGATAAATATGCTGACATCGCAGAAGGAACTGTGGAAGTTACTATTCAACTCGAATATTTCAACACAAGTTCTTCTAAATGTATTCTTGATGTCTTTAAAAAATTGGAAAATTTAAACAATAAAAGTAAAGCAGATGTTGTCATCAACTGGTATTACGAGGAAGATGACGAGGATATGCTGGAGGCAGGAGAAGATTATCAGTCAATTCTGAAGATTCCTTTCCAAATGAAAGAAATCGAAGAATAACATCGGAATAGATTACCTAAAATTATCTAATTCAGTTTGTTGTTATCCATTTTTAAAAAGTAAGTTAGGTATATTTGGGGTTTAAAAGTATTTTTTATCTATATAAAAAAGCTGTTCGGATACTAATTCGGACAGCTTTTTCCGTTTTTTATATTTGGTATGTTATCTTTTTTTTTATACTTTTAGCTGCATTATTTTTTTTATATTTTTAACCGAACCATTTCTTATCAAAGAAATATTAATTGTTATTTTTATGAAAAGATTTAAATTTATTAAGAGTTTATTTTGCATATTTGCTGTGGTGATTGTTGCATTTTTGGGAGCAATTATTACTACAGAGCCGGTAATTGCGCGTCCGGGCGGCGGTCACGGTTATCATGGCGGCGGAGGCGGACATTCCAGCGGTCATTCTCATTCCGGTAGCCATTCGTCATCGCATCACAGCTATTCCGGTGGCGGCAGCAGCTATTCTTCTAGCGACAATATGTCTTTTGAGGACTTGATTTGCATGTTTATTTTATTTGTTATCGGGTCAATTGTTTATGGAATTTACAGCTTGGGCGAAAGAATTTTTGGAGGTTCGCGTAAAAAAGTTAACGTAATTTCCAATCCGTCCAAAAAAGTTTTACAATCGATTCAGTCCAAAACTGACAAAGCTGTAAAACGGTTGCAACAAAAAGACCCGAATTTTTCGTTGCCGATATTTTTGGATTTTGCAACTGTTTTATATACAAAGTTTTACAGTTATTCGGGCACAAAAGACATCAAAACATTGTCACCGTTTTTTACATCGCTGAAAACCAAACAAGATCGTACATATCACGAAATTGTAATTGGAAACTTGTCGGTATTCAATATAAATGTTGAGAAAGAACGTATAGTTTTAACAATTGATTCTAATTTAACATCCGTTAATAAAAATAATAAAGCATCGTTACGACTTGAGATGCAAGAACGTTGGGATTTTACGCGTAAAAAAGGTTCGTTATCACCTGAACCTCAAGGATTTGGAGTTTTGAGATGTCCTAATTGTGGCGGGTCTGCCGATTTTACTGAGGCTGGAGTTTGTCCGCATTGCGGTTCTACAATTACATTTGATTTTGGTCAATGGTATGTCGCTAATCGTCTTGTGGTTCATCAAGAGCAGACTTCTACAGATGATATGCTTTCGTATGCGGAAGAATATGGAACCGATTTGCCGACAATTTTCAGTTCAGATTTGTCTTTGATGTCGAAAGAATTTGCATCAAACAATCCTAATTTGCAGTCGTATTCCAATTTTGCAGAACAAATTGTAAAGCCTTGTTTCTTGGATATTTACAAATTTTGGAATGACAACGAGTGGGACAAAGCGCGTTTTCTTGTTAGCGAGCGACAATGGCAAGTAATGAATTTTTATATTGAAGATTACAAAAAACTTGGTTATTTCAATCGCGTGACATCGCCCAAAATTTCAAAAATGCAAGTTGTGAAATACACTGTAGATAAAAATTATGAGAGCATTACAGTAAGAATTTTTGCATCATGTTGTGATTTTGTAGAAGATTCCCATGGCAAATGTTTGGCAGGAAACAAACGTGTACCGCGTTCATTTTCAGAATATTGGACATTTGTTTCAAGAAAAGGAGTCAACCGAAAAAAACATGACTCGCATGTATGTCCGAGTTGCGGAGCTCCGGCAGACAAAATCGGTCAGGGCGGAATTTGCGGATATTGCGGCAGTAAAATTACAGACGGCAATTTCTCTTGGATTTTGTTTAATATCACTCAGGACGAAGAATACAAAGGCTAAAAATTTTTTGAGAAATAGTAAAAATATTTTTGGAAAATTTGGATTTAAAACAAAAATTTTTTACTTTTGAAAAATGGATAATTATAGAAATAAAGTCATGATCTTTGACATCTTGTTTCGTTTAAGCACGTTAAAAAAAATCAAGCTCGTATAGTATGAAATTAATTTTTTCGGAAGAATTTCGCTCTGAAATTAGAAAATATATTTTACACTAAATGTGAATTATATTTTAATAAAATAGGGTTAAAATTTCTTAAAAAGTTTTAAAAATCTGTTAAGATTAATTTCTAACTCTTTGACCGGCAGCGAATAAAAAAAATAGCTGTCGAAGAGCATATTCCATTAGAACAAGGATTAAGACTAGGTGCTACGTATCCGTCAGACAGTGGATTAGCAAGTCGAAGAGCATATTCCATTAGAACAAGGATTAAGACGACCGTTTTCTGCAATCATTACTTTATTAAGAAACGGTCGAAGAGCATATTCCATTAGAACAAGGATTAAGACCCTACTTTCCACTTATATATAGCAGATTATAACGTCGAAGAGCATATTCCATTAGAACAAGGATTAAGACAATCAGTCAAGATTGATTCAATTTCAAACTGATTAGTCGAAGAGCATATTCCATTAGAACAAGGATTAAGACTACCCTTCTTCATTAATCGAAGAGAGGTATTCCGGTCGAAGAGCATATTCCATTAGAACAAGGATTAAGACTTTATAATGGTCGCGATACATCACAACCCACCTATAGTCGAAGAGCATATTCCATTAGAACAAGGATTAAGACTCGGCCTGAGCCTCGGCTTCAGCTTTTTTGTCGGCGTCGAAGAGCATATTCCATTAGAACAAGGATTAAGACTGA
>JAFXZT010000138.1 GCA_017541145.1 Bacteroidales bacterium
ATAGTAACTGTATAGCCTGTGCTGTCGCTATCTATCTTGTAAACAGCCTTTATGCGGCGACCATCAGAATAGCCAAATTCCAACGATTTTAACCCCTCAATCGGAATATTTGTACATCCGAAAAGAAACGGAAACAGCATAGAAAGAAATCCTAATTTAATCATAATCAAACAGATGTAACCGCCTTAGCCAATTGGTCGGCACACGAAGTGGGCTTGCCTCCGCAACGGTTTCCAGCAAGTTTATTGTTGATTTGGTCGGCTGTCATACCATTAACAAGTTTTGAAATTGCTGCCAAGTTTCCTGGACATCCGCCATAAAATTTTACGTTGGTGATAACTCCGTCTTCGTCCTTGTCAAAAGTAATTGCCTTGGAGCAAGTGCCTGATGTTGTGTAAGAATACTGCATATTACATTAATTTTTTACCATCGGAAAATGCGTTGCCCGCAGCCGCACCAATTGTATGGTAAGTATGAGCCACAGGATTGAATACCAACGGGTTGAGTTTGGCAATATCAATTTTGCCGTCTGTTAGCACCGATTCGTCGGCAGTAACATTAACTATTTCGCCCAAAAGACGGCAAGTATCGTCGTCGTAACTAATCACCTCACATTCAAGAGCAAAAGGCAGTTCGTCGATAAGAGGAGCGTCTACCTTCGACGATTTTGTGGCGTGAAAACCGGCTTTGGCAAACTTATCGACGGTTTTGTTGCCCGAAGCAATGCCCACATAGTCGCAAGCCTCCAAATGTTTAGCATCGGCCACCTGCACAGTAAACGCCTTTTTGTTTTTAAGGTTAGCCACAGTTTTGTGCGACGGCGACAAGCAAATCGAAATCTTTGTATCGTCGGCAATTCCGCCCCAAGCGGCGTTCATAGCGTTTGGAGTTCCGTCTTCGTTGTAAGTTCCGATAATAAGTACAGGCATCGGAAAAAGGATGGCTTTTGCACCGAAATCTTTTCTCATAATTGGTATTTTTAAATGTTTTAACTACCGCAAATATATGATATAAAGATGAAAAAACAAAATTAATTTTGCTCATAATAATACGAATAATCTATGCCCTTCATAAAAAGTGGTAGGTTAAAAGGGTGGGCAACATTCATTTCAACATATTTGCTAACAATTTCGTCAAAAGTATTTTGTGGCATCTGTTCAATTTTTTTGAGATTATCGTGCAAATATTCCGCAAGGCAAAACATAGTGCCACCCTTTGAAATAGTTTTAGTGCGGATTTTGCCCGCAAAATCGTACAATCCGCCAAAAATATAAGCGTGAATTTGCTGCAACGCCTTCACAGAACCGATGTCGCTATCAGCCACAAGGTTGCTTTCTATAAAAGTGTACGCCTTTTTGCGGCTCTGCCCATCAATGGAATTATCGCTATATGTAAACCAATCGAGGAAGGACTGAGATTTTGGACTTGGAATCACCTTTGCCAACTCTTGAATATCGTCTTGTGCAAAACAGTCGGTAGCATATTTTTTGCCATCTGCGGCGGTTAGTTTCAGTTGACTACAACGTGTAGTCAACTCATTGCCGTTCTTTTTAAGCCTTGTTTTCAGCACACTCCAATACTTACGCGGATTTGGACTTTCGGTGATTGCTCCCACAATATCAAGCACAGAAAACCACCATTGGGATTTTTCCTCATCCCAAATGGCTCGGACTTCATGGTCGTTGTAGAAGCGGATGGATAATTTATTAGTCATAGTTAGTTTCTATTAAAATCTATCGTTATTGTATTGGGAACGTTTCATAAAACTGTGTAAAATAATATAAGTTCTTATCAGTAAAGCCATTACCAAATTCATTAGTAAGTTTTATCGAAAGATTTTTGATTACTTCTGCGCCATATTTAGCCCTATCCTCACCGCCGAGAACTTCTTCGGCAATTCGTTTACCCAAGAGCCAATTCTGCATAATCAGCGACGTGTCCGCCGCCTTATACGCCCGCTTTCGCGCCGAAAGTATTATCTGTTTCGCATCCTCAAATATGTCGTTTGAGTGAGCATAGGGGGAAAAATCAATCACGATCATTCTTGTATTTATTCATAATGTATTCAACAAAAGAGACAGATTGTTTTGTTCTTCCAATTTCACTATGCGAATCTATCTTCATTCCATTTTTATCAATATATTCTATCGGTTTTACTATATAATATATTTTATTCCATAATTTTTTTGGTATCTTTTTCTTAAAATATTCTAAATAATCTAATGGAATTAAGATTCTTTGCAATAATGGACATTCTAATTTTCGATAATCATCCCGTAACTCATCCCATTCTAAACCTTCAAATATTCTACCAAGATATTTTAAGGTATGGGGAAGAAATATTTGCAGTAAAGAAGAACAACCTGCAAATGTAGCGTTTCCAATTTTTGTAACTGAGTTTGGTATTATTATTTGTTGTAATGATATACATTTTTCAAATGAACATTCACCAATACTTGTAACAGAATTTGGGATAGTGATATGTTGTAATGATACACATTCACAAAAAGCATAATCGTCAATTTCTGTTACAGAATCAGGAATATCTATAAGTTTCAATGATTTACACCCACAAAATGCTGATTCCTGAATACGTGTAATTACATTAGGCAGTGATATTTCCACCAACGATTTAAAACCACAAAAAGACCACTTTCCTATTTTATCACAATAATATGGAAATTGAATATGTCGTATTGATTGACATTCTCGAAAAAGATTATTACCTATTTCTTTTGCAGAAAAAATACTTACATATAATAAAGAACTACACTCAGAAAATACCTCATCCTCAATTATATTCGCATTCATAATATCCACTCTTATAAGAGAGGAACAATTAGAAAAAGCCTGTTCTCCAATTTTATTGGCATTATAAATGAGTATTTCTATAAGAGAAGAACAACCGGAAAAGGCGTATTCACTAATTGTATTTATATCCGAAATATCAATTTTAATAAGAGAAGAACAACCGGCAAAAGCACTTTTACCAATTTTAGACAACTTATTGATATTGACACATTCATTATCTTCATCAACAATAATCACCTGTAATAACGATTCACAACATTGAAAGGCGAAATCACCAATTTCTGTAACTGATTTAGGAATCATTATTTGTCGCAAAGATTTACAATTACCAAAAGTACATTTTTCAATACTTGTTATATAAAAAGGGAGACAAATTTGTTGTAATGAAAAACAATTCCAAAAAGCAGTAGATCCAATATACTTAACAGAATTTGGAATTTTAATATGTTGTATCGAATTACAATCCATAAAAGCACGTATTCCTATCTTTGATATAGAATCAGGAATTGAAACAAATTTTAACGAACGACATTCCTTGAAAGCAAAATTACAAATTACCTGTACACTTTCTTTAATTGAATATGATTCTAATATCTTAACATTACATTTCAACAATCTTTTTCCATCACGACTATACAGGACGCCGAATTCATCTTCAACGCCGTTCTTAATATCTTCTTCCGTAACTTCTGTTGTCAATTCTTCCATAGGATTCTGTTATAACGTCCTTCCACCCCATTCGCCCGTGTTTTTGGAATCACAGGACATTACAAATATAAGAAAGTTTTTGATTGAATGAATAACAAAAGGGTGATTTTTTAGAGAAAAAAATCACCCTTTTGATTAGATTATTTAATAAGATTTACCTTGCAATAAAAGTAAATTTAATGGCCATTAAGTTAATAACAGTTACATTAATTGCTAATCATCCATTTACAAATATTAATACTACATTTTCTCCGTCAGTTTCACCATTTTATTTACAGTTTTGCGTTTTTTCTGACGTTTTACATCGTTCTCTGCCGGACGTTTAATACTGTTTGTAAGAGATTCTGCAAGTAAGCGAATTCGGTAGATGTTGTAATCATCCTGCAATTTCAGCCAAAAGTGGGTAGGTATCAAGGTGGCTTTCTCTAATGCAGTTGCGGTATCAAAATCTACATCAGCCTTGCATTTGTTAATAAGGTGTACCTTTTCTTCACTTATGCCTGAAAGTTTGGAAAAATCCTTTTCAGAAATTCCCATCTCATCCATTTTTTCACCAAGGAATTCACCGGGATGAAAAAAAACTACTGCCTCGATATTCTGTCCTGTCTTTGCCATAATAAATCAGACGATATGGTTGGTCTAAGTCGCAAGCCCATTGACCTTTTCGTGTTCCAATAAGTTCGTGGAAATGACCAGCCACATAACGCACATCTTCTAACGATTTTGCTTCTTTCAAAGCCAAAAACCGCTTTAAAAAATATTTTGCCCTTGTTGCTCCGAGATACTTTACACTATATTTATAGTCTTGTGAACATATCTCCAAACTCTTATCTGCAAATGATACATCCATACTACATTATTTTAATGTGCAAATATAGCAATTTAATTCTTCTAACCAAATTTATTTCCCAAACAAATTTCATATTTTTATGGTAAGAGTCATGCCATTAATTTAACCCCATTAACTTAATCCCAATTACATTAATTACTCCCCCCTCCATTTGATTTTCTATACACCATTTTGCATCAAATTTTGAGATTCCATACATATTTCGCTAAAAAAATTTTGAGATTCCATACATAATCGACCGAAAAAACTTTGAGATTCCATACCAAATTGGATGTGCCCTCAAAAAAATCCCTCCATTTTTTTGCTTTTATACAACATTTTCCCTAATATTGCAGTGAATTTAACAGCGGTTAAGTTAATAGACATTAAATTAATCATCATTAAAAAACATTGCCATTATGAGATTTTACGACAGAGAACAGGAGATAGAATTACTGAAAAACAGCGAGTTACAAGCAAACGATAACGCCATGTTTACTGTTGTTAGCGGTAGACGGCGGATTGGTAAAACGTCGCTAATACTCAAAAGTCTCGAAGGTAAAACCTTCGTCTACCTTTTCGTGGCGCGAATGAGCGAGGCTATGC
>JAFXZT010000139.1 GCA_017541145.1 Bacteroidales bacterium
CCGTTAATCGGAAACTTTTCGACACGCAGCTGAAAATACAGTTCTAACAATAACTTTTGGAACAATAGGTAAAAAAATACCCCTACATGGTAGTGCAGGGGCTATGCTTGATGGTTATGTAATTTTTGTCGGACAGCAATAGTTAAAAATAAAACGTAAAATGCAAGAAAATAAGAAAGGCTATTCCGAAAATTCAGATTTCGAAACAGCCTTTAGTGGTTTTATGTATTTTGTTATTACTTTACTTCCCAAATATCGTTGGTTTCCAAAAGTTCAGCAAAATTGTGATATTTCTTTGCTGCTTTTACTTCCTCGATTTGAGCGTTTACGGCGTCGTCGTAAGTTGGAGCTTCCACATCACGAATGATACCCAAAGCAACCGGAAAATCAGGACCTTCCATCAATGCGAGTTTGAGCTGGAGAGTGTTGTCCTGACAATGCGCATCGTGTACCAAAACGTCATCGAGAGTGTAACCGTCTTCGCCGATTGTTACAACCTTGATTCCGAAGCCGTCTTGTACCAAACCTTTTTCATTGTTTTCGCCGAAAACCATTTTTTCGCCGTGTTTGAGGTAGATTGCATTTTTCAATCTTCCTGCTTTGTCGTAAACTGCATCGTGAGTTCCGTTGTTGAAAATCACACAGTTCTGAAGGATTTCGCAAACTGCTGCGCCTTTGTGAGCATGAGCTGCTTTGAGGATTTCGATTGTTGCCGGTCCGTCGGTTGCAACGGCTCTTGCAAAGAAATGTCCGCGAGCTCCAAAACAAAGTTCTGCCGGGCGGAACGGATCTTCAACTGTTCCGTAAGGTGATGATTTTGAAACAAATCCGCGTGGAGATGTCGGAGAATACTGACCTTTGGTCAAACCATAAATTCTGTTGTTCAAAAGAATCATCTTGAGGTCGATATTTCTTCTGTTTGCGTGAATAAAATGGTTACCACCGATAGCAAGACCGTCGCCGTCACCTGAAATCTGCCAAACAGAAAGTTTAGGATTGGTAACTTTGCAACCTGTTGCGATTGCAGCAGCACGACCGTGAATTGTATTCATGCCGTAAGTTGCCATGTAGTGCGGCAAACGTGATGAACAGCCGATGCCTGAAATTACTGCTGTATCTTCCGGTGCAACTCCGATTTCTGCCATTGCTTTTTGCAGTGATGCCAAGAAAAAATGGTCACCACAGCCCGGACACCAACGTGGTTGTCCTTTTTTGAAATCATTTATTGTATATTCGCTCATTTGTTTTTCTTCGATTAAAATGTTGTAAAAAATTGGTTAGTAATTACTTTGCGTAGATTCCGTTGAAGAATTCTACAAGTTCGCTTACTACAAACGGTTGACCTTTTACTTCGTTGAATTGATAAGGTACAAAACCGTCAACTTTCATTCTCAAGTATCCGGCAAACTGTCCGAGGTTTTGCTCTGCCACAACTACTTTTTTGTATTTTTTCAATACTTCAGCAGTATTTTTTGGCAACGGATTGATATATTTGAACTGAGCCAAAGCAACTTTTTTGCCGGCAGCTCTCATTTCGTCCATTGCAGCGTGGAGATGTCCGTATGTAGAACCGAAACCAACCAAAAGCAATTCTGCATCGTCTTTGTCGCCGATTACTTCAACATCCGGCACCGGAATTCTTTCGATTTTTTCGGCTCTCTTGCGGCACATCAAATCGTGATTTTCTGGATTTGTAGAAATTGCTCCTGTCTTGTCGTCTTTTTCCAAACCGCCAAGTACGTGAGTAAAACCTTTTCTACCCGGCACTGCCCAATAACGAACCATATTTTCGTTTCTCATGTATGGAGTCCAAGATCCCAAAAGATCTTCCGGAACGTATGGAGGATTGATTGCAGGATAGTCAGCAAGATTTGGCAATTTTAATGCTGCCGAACCGTTTCCGAGGTAAGCATCTGTCAACAAAATAACCGGAGTCATGTGTTCCAATGCGATTTTAGAAGCCTCGTAAGCAGCATCAAAACAGTCAGTTGGAGACAAAGCTGCAATTACAGGCATTGGAGATTCACCGTTACGTCCATAAAGAGCTTGCAACAAGTCGGTCTGTTCTGATTTTGTAGGAAGACCGGTAGCAGGACCACCGCGCTGTACATCCAAAACTACCAACGGAAGTTCCAAAATTACAGCAAGGTTCATAGCCTCTGATTTCAAGCAAATACCCGGACCTGAAGTACTTGTAGCAGCCAAAGCACCTGCAAACGAAGCTCCCAACGCTGATGCACAACCGGCAATTTCGTCTTCGCATTGTACTGTTGTAACGCCCAACGATTTATGTTTTGACAATTCATGGAGAACATCAGTAGCCGGTGTGATAGGATAAGAACCGAGATAAAGTCTCAATCCGGCTTTTTCTGCTGCGGCAATCAAACCGTAAGCAGTGGCTTTGTTGCCGGTGATATCCATGTATCTGCCTTTTACTTTTTCTTTTGATTCAATTCTGTAAACATTTGTTGCAGAACTGTGAGTATTGTGACCGTAGTCATATCCGGCTTGAATCACCTTAATATTAGCTTCAGCAACACCGGCTTTTTTGGCAAATTTTTCTTTCAAGAAATTGAAAGCAATCTGCAAATCTCTGTCATAAAGCCAACAAACGAGACCGAGTGCAAACATATTTCTGCACTTGAGAATAGCTTTGTTGTCCATGCCTGAGTCTTTAAGACTGTCTTTAACCATTGTAGTGAGCGGACAAGCAATTACTCTGTCGGGGTCGATGCCCATTTCGCCGAGATAATCTTCGGTAGCGAAATTAGCTTTTTTCAAATCAACATCTTTGAAACTGTCGGTATCTATGATGATAGTTGCATTTGGTTTTGCATATTTATACTGAGTTTTGAGAGCGGCAGCGTTCATTGCTACAAGCACGTCGCATTTGTCGCCCGGAGTATAAACTTTGCCGGCTCCGATATGTACCTGAAAACCTGATACGCCGGTCAACGAACCTTGCGGAGCACGAATATCAGCCGGATAATCCGGAAATGTACTGATACTGTTACCTACTGTGGCTGAAATAGTTGAGAAAATGTTTCCGGCGAGTTGCATACCATCACCGGAGTCTCCTGAAAATCTAACTGCCACTTCTTCCAAATTCTCGATTTGTACTTTGTTTGCCATAATTTTTTTGTATAGCGGTTTTATTTAATTATTTACTTCGTTTAATTTTTCTGTACTGCAAAATTAAACTATATATATTAACTAAATGTTAAATACTTACAATTTATTTGAATATTTTTGCAATTACGTCTTTCACGTAGTCAATTTAAGAGTTTTAGCTAATCAAACTCTGTATAAATTCTATATTTATCAAGAAAATATACATTAGTTTTGTGTTAACATCAATAAATTCTACTAATTTCAGAGCATAAAATTGATGTGATATTCATCGCGAGTACCAACCTCAAAATCTCTGTAATCAGGACGGAACCCGTTGCCCGGCTCATCGATATCAAGTCTGAGTTTTAAACCGATTTTCAAGCTTTCCTCGAAATAAAACTCGCCTTTAGAATTTGTACGGCATGACGCAATTATTTCCGTTTCGTGACGGCAATCGGCATTTTTAAGCGTTACAGTTACATATTCAACAGGCTTTGCATTGCTGTCGGTAACGCGTCCGGAGATTATATAAAATTTGTAATCCTCATCCATTGTATTTATTATTTTACCGCAAAGTAACCTAAAATTAATCGGAATCACAAATTTTCCACCAGCTATATGCTTTTCTATTTTTCAAATAATTGAGATTCCGTTCATTACGGTAACTTTCAATTTCAAAAGGAATCATTTGGTACGATTTGAAATGCGAAAATCCTTTCAAACGGTTTTTCAGATAAAAGAACAAGTACAAAGGATAAAAGAAAATAATAAAAGTTTCCAATTGTTGACGGAGATGAATTTTTTCGTGATTAATTAAAATTTTATAAGTAGAATCATCCAGTTCGTTTTTACCCTGTTTTAAGATTATGAACGGAAAAATCGTGATACCGTTATATCTCCGCAACACTTTATCAAACAATATTTTAGAAACAATAATCATTGCCGTTGTTTTTCATTTCTCGATATTTTTTTAAACTGCAATTTGCAAACCATTATTATCAATTAATGCAAATATTTTTTTATTGAATTATGTGGATTGGGCGTTTTTTTGGGGATACGAAACGGAATAGGGAAAATTTTTGATTGGATTTCAAACGGGGGTTAAAAAAACTTACGTTTTTACACCGCCCGCCTAATTTATGTCGCCGCTTTCGCGGCTGTGAAAGTGTTTTACTCCTCAATGACAATTGAGGAGTCTTTCTTCTGCCAATCGTCTAATTAACGCTTAATTTGTAGAAAAGATTTTTCTTTGGCTTTTTAATAGTAGTTCCATTCATCACACTTTTTTAGCATTTTATCATTGACCTTATTTTGAAGTTTCATTTTGTCGGCAGCAGACCAATCGAAATTGAGATGTTTTTTTTAAAAGTATACTTAAAGAACATCGTTAAAATTCTTTAAGTATACTTCAACTCTTTTTGCAAAAAATCTAAATATACTTTCAAAAAATTTATCCTTATTTGTTGAACTCACTCAAGATATCTTTGAATTCTTGAGGTAGCATCGACAGCATTTTGTCAACTATCCACTGAGGAATATTTTTGTAAAAAGCTTCTGCAATTCCACCCGTGATACATGTTAAAGTATCAGTGTCACCACCGAGCGAAACGCCCAAACGAATTGCACTTTCAAAATCCGTACTTTCCAAAAACGCAATAATCGCCTCCGGTACTGTGCCTTGACACGAACCGTCAAAATTATAATAAGGACGGATTTCATCGCAAGTACGGTTTAGGTCATAACCGAAATTTTTTGAAATATAATTCTTGATTTCTTGCTTTGATTTTCCGTTACGGGCAAGATAAATCGCAGCCGCCGTAGCTTGTGCACCTTTGATGCCTTCGGGGTGATTGTGCGTAATTTCGGATGAACGTTTTGCAATTTCCAATGTTTCGTCCAAAGTGTCAAAAGCCCAACCGACAGCCGAAGCCCTCATCGCTGAACCATTTCCCCACGAATTGTAAGGATGACGGCCGGATGTCAAAACTGCGTCAGATTTGCCGCCTTGATAAACCGCAAGCTGTCCCGGTCTAAACAACCAAGTGCAATATCCGCCGCCGTAACCGCCCATCGGATTCGGATAACGTTTACCAAAATCAACCAAACACTCTTCCAATTTTTCAAAAGAATGTTTCGGGTCAATCAAAAGCCATTTTGCAACGGCAACCGTAACAATTGAATCGTCTGTAAATTCGCAACACGGGTCAAAGAGTTCAAAATCAACTGATTTGTGATTATCAAACTCATAAACAGAACCAACAGTATCGCCTATAATTGCTCCTAAAATCATAAGTATATTTTTTTACTTCCAAGCTCTAAACACAACTTTTGTCGTTGCATTTTTCTTGTAAGTTTTAGTCAATGGACAAAGTTATATTTTTTTTTATTTTTACAAATCGCATTTACAACAAAAAAAATTAACTCGTGGAAATCGTATATATTTCTACAATTCCACGAGTTAATTCAAATATTTGGAGTATGTAACTTTTTTTTTGATTAAAATTTTATACCCATAACTGTCACATCATCAATTTGACTAAGTGATTGTTGAGCCATCCATTCATCAAGGGTACGTTCAATTTTTTCCTTTTGTTTTGCGGTATTAACGAACGACACTTCTGTAAACAAATCGCGCAATCTGGCTGAACCGAAACGACGATTATATGGACCTCCAAACTGATCGCCAAAACCATCTGAAAACAAGAATATTTCGTCACCGTCTTCGTAATCGATGGTATTGCGTTGAAAATTAAGCATTTTAGGATAACGACCAATAGGACACTTGTCAGCAGGATACTCGGTAAGAACTCCTCCGCGAACAAAAAACATTGGATTAAAAGCACCGGAAAACTGAAGTTGTTTTTTGGATTTGTCTACCACAATCAAACTGATGTCAAAACCTTCACTTCTTCCGCTACTCATTGTTTCAATAACATTTGCACGCAATTCTTCAAGAATATTTTCAGAAGTCAAACCGCTGTCAGGCAATTCATTAATAACGTTGCGCAAGAACGACATCGACAATGTACTGATTAACGCACCCGAAACGCCGTGTCCTGTACAATCGCCGACCGAAGCAATGATTTTATCATTTTTTTCAACAGCATAGAAGAAATCGCCTCCAACGACGTCTTTCGGTCTATAAATTACAAAACTGCTTTCAAAAATCTTGGCAATACCGGCAAAAGGCATAATGGCAGACTGTATTCGCTGAGCTGCATTAATACTTTCCATTGTGGCTTTGTGCGCAAGTTCGATTGTATGTTTCTGAGATTCAATGGTCTTTTCACGTATAACTCGTTCTGTTACATCATGAATAATACCCTCAAATCCCGCAATTAAGTTCTCGCTGTCAATCCATGTAACAAGATTGGATTCTACGTATTTTTCTTGACCTAAAAGGTTGATAAGTTTGTTGGAAAAACCGTCTATTCGTCCGATTCTTTTTATCTCGTCAACAAAAAAATGATAGTCGTAATCAATTTGACACAATGTATGGAAAAAGTTTTTTCCAATAATATCTGTCTTACGTTTACAACCATAAAGTGAACATACAGAAGGACTTACCTCTACAATTTTGCCCTCGTTGTCGGTTTTTACATAAACGTCGGTAAGGGTATTGAGTGTGTTTTCAAACTGTCTTGTACGTTCAAGTATAGTCTGTTCGTAGTGTTTTCGACTTGTAATATCACGAACCACACCAATCACACCCGAAATTTGACCCCCACTATTTTTGTAAGACAATTTCGAGGTAGAAATCCATTTTTCATTACCTTTGGAATCGGTAATCCTTTTTTCGATATTGAAAGACGGATTGGCTGTATTGATAATATGCTGTTCAAATTGTTCAATACCTTTGCTGCCTTCAATTCCCAACTCAGAGTCCGTTTTATTAAGAATTTTGTCAACAGAATCAAAACCGATAGATTTGGCATATCTGAGATTTGCGACCTTGTATTTCAAGTCTTTGTCCTTGAGATAAACATCAGCAATCAAGTTGTTGATAAGCGTGTTCATAACATTGTTTTGCTCGCTGATTTGCTTTTCGTAACGAAGACTTTCACTGATATCGTGAATAATAGAAATACAGTCAATAGGACGGTCGTTGGAGTCACGCAAAAATGACGACAAAACCTCAGTCATAATTACAGTACCGTCTTTTTTGAGCATCGGCAAACGTATCTTGTCGTGACCGCCACGAGCAAAACCGCGTTGTCCTGTTACATAACTTGTAATATTGTCAATAATCGGCTGGCGAACATTAGGATGAAAGATGTCAACGCAACGGGTTCCGATAAGTTCTTCCCAGTCATAACCCGCCATGTATTTGATTGATTTGCTGACAAATGACATCTCAAAAGTTTTGAAATCGTACCTGAGAATCACATCGGCAGTACTGTTGGCAACAAGGTCAAGATTTGCCATGGCTGCTTTCAATGCGATTTTGTCTTTTTCCTCATCAGTGATGTCCCGAACGGACACTATATATCCGTTGAAATTACTGTTACTGTCAAAATATGTTGAAATATTAAGTCTCAAAACTTTTTTGTTATTCTGAGCTGTTGTAATCTTGACATCAATATTTACTTTATTCCCATTACAATTTTCCAAATGACTTTTTATTGTTGCCATATCCTCATCGCTAACAAAGTCAAACACATTGGCATTTTCATTTGCAAGTTCCAATATGTTGTTAAGAACTTTGTTGAGGTAGACATTTTTAAAATTTGTGTCTACAATGGCAATACCTTCGTCCAAACTATTAAGTATGGGAGATATATTGTCGCTGAGTATTTCCATATAGTATTGATATTTAGCATTGTTAAAAACTTCCCGCTGCAATTATAATGCAACTTTCTGTAATTAACAATTTTTTGATTATAAAAAAATAAAAATTAATAATGAATTAAAATTAATGTAATAATTGAACCCAATTTTGTAAATTCAAATATTTGAATATCAAAGAATTATTTTTGTCAAAATATATTGAATTCTTATTTGTTTAATTCGAAAATTGAACCACAAGTAAAAATTAAGTTACCGAATGAAATTTTATGTTTTTTTACGCCACTTCTTTGTCGTTGAAACATGGGAAAAATTCAGCTTTTACGAGCCACGAAAAACTAAACGCCCACAGCATTACCGCCTCATTGATCAACGTCCAATAGCCCGGACAATGTAAAATTGAAGTTATAAGTTGGTTGACCATGAAGACAATAATCACGCAAGAACAGATGGAATAAATCTTGTTTCTTATCATTTTTTCGCGAGTAACAACGCCGCCTTTTTCACTGAGTCGGAAATTGTATCCGACTAATATCGCGAAACTTATAAACATCAAACTTGCACAAATACAATGTATTACAAAACTGTAACAACATTTAATGCCCAAAATTCCTGTTGTTTCGATTCCGCTGTGACCACATGGAAAAGCAATAATTCCCATCGCGCACAATCCGGCTGCTAATGTTAACCATCTGTCGCTTTTATCATAGCAAACATACGAAAAGAACAATATCGACATCGTGAACAAAACACCAATCATGCAAATATTTGAAGTGGCATAGTATGTCATACTAATTGAATACCACCACTTAGGATCAACTATTGCAGAATTGTCGCCCCAAAGTCCAAATAAAATAGCACTTGGAGCTAAAAAGAATCCCAACAAGCCCAAAACTTTTTTTTGGAAAATCATCAAATTTTTCCTCTCTTTACTTATCATAGTTTTATTGTTTTAATTATCAACGTTTTACCGAATGTTAATTTTATTTGTTAGTAGATAATTTTTAATTATTATAATCAGACTATACTTGTTTGGACAAAGATAAGTGTATTTTTGATGTAATACAAAAAAAATTGGTGGTATATTTCTTTTTTTTCGGAGTTGTAAGTAGCAATTCAGTTTTTTATCAAAAATTTCCAAACAAAAAAATGCACGAAATCAGTCGCGGAAGTTTAATTTTTAGCGAACGATTTTGTGCAAAATTTAAACTGGCAACCTTGAAAATCAATGATTTTTATTGCATTTTACAACAGGGAAAAAGGTAAACTTCTCATTCATCTAACAGCCACTTCCAACAAGGAATTACTTCGACAGCACCATATTTATCGTTCAAAGTTTTTTCCTCATCGTAAGTAATTATAACACGACGTCGGCACGGACGAACTTTCGGAAACTTTTCTAATGCACGTGCTTCGCGTAACAAAGTGTCAGAATCAACAATAGAATATGAAACTTGAATTGCAAGTTCGTCTTCCGGAACGTAAAAATCGACTTCGACATTTTCATTGTAAAAAAATATGCGCTCATTGTCAGAATCGTGTCCATATTTGCGGAAAAGGAACAATGCCACGATATTTTCCAACAAAAGCGTTTCACTGTTCATAAGTTGCAACGACAACAATCCGTTATCAATAAAATAATATTTACAATTGCTTTCTTTTTCAGCAAAAGCAGAGGCTATATTTCTGAGTCTTAGCAACAACCAAGCATCCTCCGAAAATTGTAAATAACTAGAAACAGTCGGAACTGATATTTTGCCCGCAACACTTGACAAGATTTTGGAAATTCTTGTATAAGACACAGGTTGCATAACACTTTCGGCAATTTTTTTTATCAACAACTGCAAAAGACGCGGATTTGAAATTCCGTTGCGTTGAACGATGTCACCAAGGTAAATCTTTTGAAAAACACTTGACAAATAATTGCGTTTTACCGGTAAATTTATGGTTTCAGGCAATCCTCCCCACGCAAAATATTCGTTGTAAGCCTTCATAAAACGTGCTTTAGATTCTGTTGCAGTCCGCGAAAGCTCATCGAATTTTACACCCGTGTAAGATAGATATTCCTTAAAACTGAACGGATAGACTTCCACAGGCAAATAACGTCCGCCCAATTCCGCCATAATTTCTTTTGAAAGCATTTTAGCATTACTACCCGTAATAAACGCACTGTATTTTTTATCGGCAAGATTGCGGGCAAATTTTTGCCAACCTACGATATTTTGAATCTCATCAAGGAAAAGCATCGGGCGTTTTCCGTACATCTCCTGATGACATTCTAAAATCAAGTAAAAATCATCAGAAGAAAACCCGTCAAGCCTTGAATCCTCAAAGTCAAGATATAACATTTCGTCCCATTTATGACCTTGGGCAAGTAACTGACGGATTTTTTGGAATAGCAAAAATGATTTTCCCGACCGTCTGACACCGACAAACACCATCAGAGGAAAACTGTCAAGGTCATAATTACGAACAAAAATTTTGTACTTTTCAATATCCTTCTGATTATCGAGAAGCACCTGTTTCAGAATATTTCTTGCAATTGCCATGATGTTTTTACTTTAAAAGTTAATTATTTTAAACCGACACTTTACAAAAATGGCGTTTTTATAAAATGAGATTTTAAATATTGGACAAAAATATAAAATGTGGCTTTAAATTACAAGAATTTTTTTGTTGTTTTGGGCTTTTTATTCTTCGGTTAACTGAAATGATTATCTCTATTAATCCTCCTCCACGCACCACGCATATACAGGCCTGATGGCGATTTTTAGTCCTTTATGTTCAATGTCGTCGTATTCGTGGTCGGTAAGAAGAAGAAGGTTGGTGCATTTGGTAAGTTTGTTGGCAAGCAAAAGGCCCGCAATCTCGCGGTTGCGCGTTTTGGGCGACGAGATGTCGTATGATACCTGAATCGCCTGAACCACGGTGTCGCCTTCGCACACCACAAAATCGCACTCGCCGCTACGCTCATTGAGATAATAAACATCCCTGCCTGACGCCTTGCAACGGCGTTGCAACTCAATTAAAACGATGGTTTCGAGCCGCCAACCAAGATTTTCGCCCGCAAAAGCATTTTCACGGTTGTTCATCATAGCCACGTCAACGGCGTAAACCTTTTCCTGCGTAAGGCGGACACGACTTTTTTGGGCATATTTTTGGATGCCAATTAACAAAAACGACTGTTTGAGATATTGGATGTAATTCTTTATCGTGTGTTCCGACTTGATGTGGAACGCATCAGAAAGGTTGGAAACCACCACCTGCGCCGGCGAAACATTCAACAAATGCTGCGCCAATTGTTCAAAAGCCGCTTTGTAGGATATTTGGTTGCGTTGCTCGATGTCACGTTTGATGATATTGTCCGTCAAATCAGTGACATACGTGCGGCTGTCGCTGATTTGCAGCAATTCGGGGAAACCGCCGCCACGCATATAATCGTCAAACGCCGCCCGCCTGAACGCCTCCGCTTTTGTGGTCATTGTCTTGGTGTCAACGTCTTTCATAGCGCAATACTCGCCAAACGAAAAAGGAAACAGATGTATCTCCTTGGCACGTCCCGAAAGATGTGTGGCAAGTTCGCCGCTCAACAGTTTCGCATTGGAACCCGTTACAATGATATGGATTTTCTTTCTCAAAAGACGGTTTACAAACAGATGCCAACCTTCCACGTTCTGAATCTCGTCCAAAAACAGGCAGTCGAAATCGCCATAAACCTTGTACAGCACTTCAAGCACATCGTTCAACTGTTCTGCACTGATGTTGGCAAGACGCTCGTCGTCAAAATCGGCGTAGGCATACCCCACCCCAGCGCTTTCAAGTGCCTGATAGCAAAGTGTTGATTTTCCACTTCTTCTAACGCCTATAACCACCTGTGCCTGTGGACTTTTCAGGGCGATAAGTTTTTCTTCGGTACGATGACAGAGTTTGTCGCCGCGCCTTGCCGCAAGTTCCTCTTTCTGTTCCGAAAATATTATCTCTAAAATTCTCTTGTCGATATTTCGTGCCATATTTCTAAGTGCGTTTTGTTGGTTTATTCGACCGCAAATATAAACATATTTTTTTCCAAACGCACTATTTTACAAATTTTCGTCTCGCAAAACGCACTATTTTGCAAAATTTTGGTTTATAAAACGCGCTATTTTACAAATTTTGGAGGTTCAATACGCATAATTTTGCCGAATACAAAATAATAATCCGCGCAAATCTCCACCTAAGTGCCAAAAATGTGTAAAAACACACAAAAACAAGTGCCAAAAATGTGTAAATTTACACATTTTTGGCACTTGGCGGGTTTGGAATATGTCAACCTATATTCACAATTTCAGAACCTGATGGGTCACCAGGCAGACCGGCATAACGCCAAGTGACGCCGTAGTTATCGTACTGTTCCTTGGTGATTTCGTTGACCTCGGGGCGGCTGATTATCGAATGAAACCACCGATGGTCTTTTATGGTATTGCCACGTTTGTAGTCCATGTAATTGTTGCCGGGGCATTTTACGAAGACATTTCCTTCGTCATCGATGCGCACTACTTGGTCTTCCATATACCAACCGAAACAACGTGCTTTTTCACTCGTGTAACCGTATTTTTCAATCCACTCGTCGTCCGACAAATGGATTGAAAAATTCAGCCGTTTCGTCTCTCCACTCTTCGTATGACTGATATCCAATAATATTGAATTGTTTTTGGTTGAAAACTATGTTTCCGCAAAAATAATGAATTTCTGCGGAAACATAATTACATCGTTTTTACAACGTCTTTGCCAATGAGTTGTTTGAGTTTTGCGCCCTCAATTTCATCAGAAAAGACTGTTTCCCAATGGTTTTCGTACAGAGGTTGATTGCGGTTGCTTGAACCGTTTTTGTCCACTTTGTAAAGAATGATTCGCTCCTTGTCGCAAATGCCCATTATTGATGAACGCAACATTCTTGAATACGAAAGTGCCTGAGCAAAAGCCTTTTGCTGTTCGGTAATGAGCGACATATCGTATTTGGCTTCTATCAGCATTGGCGCGTTTTCAAAATGTCGCTCGCCTTTAGCAAAGAACACAAAATCGGGAATTGCCTTTTCGTTGCGACCGGCTTTTAGCGACAGTTGGCGCGTCCAATCTGATTCGCTGTACCCAAGTTTTTGCAGTATCGGGATAAGAATTTTCTCCTCAACGTTTTTTTCGATTTTTATATCACCAAAATCCACCTTGCCTTTTTCAAACAGTTTTGGCAAAACGGACACGTCGCCGCCTTTCTGTTCTACAAAACGCAATAGTTCTGAATAATCTTGCGCAGTAAACTCTGTGCCTTTGATGCCCTGCAAATTTTTGCGCACAATTGGAACTTGCGAAAAGTAGCCGTCCGCTTTCAGTTCCTTTGATGTAATAGGCGGAATTTTGATGCCCTCGCAGACGTTTACACGACAGTGATAAAAGTCGAAAGGATTAAAAATCCCGTTGGTTCTTGCCCTCCAAATCGAATGAATGTAACTGCGTGGCGACAAGCAATATATTATCACAATGTCGCCGCGCCGTGTTCTTTCGTTGCAAGCCCAAACAAGGCTTGGATTCCCCGAATTGTCACCCTTGCCAAGTTCGTCGAGGATGTCGAAGTCGCCGCCTGACGCGCCTGTAAGCCAAACGTTTACAGGCTTGGGAAGTTCAGAAACTTCTTTTTCGTCCACAAACATAGGCGCGTAATCGTACAAACAAGCACAAAACTCGGCGTCGGTCATTTTGTTAGCCTCTTGAAACTCATTGAATGCCACGCAGATGTCATAATAATACATCAAATATTCCTTGTAATCCTTAGTCCTCGGAATCGGCGGCAGTTCAAGACCAATTGCATCGCAGTTTTGTTGAATGATGTCGAAACGTAACTTGTTGAATATCGGCTTGAAAAATCTGTAATTGTAATACAGATATATCGAAAGCACATCTACAATATTTGCTTTCCAACGATAATCCTCTTTGGGAGCCACCACACGTCCTGTGTATTTGACTTCTTTGTCGTCAGAAAAGTCCGCTTCTTCAACATAGAAATTCTCAACGAACTCTGCAAAAACGTCTCTCGTAACGCTTTGGAGTTTTTCTTCAAATCCATCTGTTGCAAAGTTAACAGCAAATTGGTCGTAACACCAAAGAACCGTACCCGAATTGTCATCAACGCCCCATTGCTTTGCGTACTCAAACAAATCGGTGATGCCCTTGGTCAAATCCTCAACTTCGGGATTGAAAAGTTCAATTGCCTTCTTTCCTTTTTCGGAATTTTTGTAAAAATTCCACAATTTAGTATTCATAGGCAGTTACTTATGAGTTGTGACACTATTTCCATTCTGATGTAACAATCAAGTCTTCCACGCCTGACAGCGTGCCATTCTTGATGCCTGAAAGAAGGATGCCGATTTCGTCTCCGGCAGCAGCCCACTCGCCGTCACCGCCGTCAAATTCTTTGACCTTGGCTTCCATTCCGTTGCTCAAAAGCACTTTGTTTCCTATCTCGACAAAGCCGCTCTCGATTGTGCCGCTCAGAAGATAACCTTTCTTTCCTTCAATCCAATATATTCCGTCCACAACCATTTTGAAAGGCTCGTCCATCTTGGATGTTGATGGCGGAATGTCAAGGGGTTGAACCTTGCGATTGTGCTCTATTATTTCCGCTTCGTTTGCCTTGGCAGAACGTATTGCCTCGTCGATCTCTTCCTTTTTCATTGCTTTGTCGGCGGTGTTCGCAACCTGTTTTTTGTCAATTGTGACGGCATCTTCCTGGGTAATTTGTTGTTCCGAAAGTTCTTGTGCTTTCATTTCTTCGTACCGTTTTGTGTCCGCCTTGTTGAGTTTGAAACCAACAACATTTTCGATTTCATAAGTCAATGACCAATCACACAGAGTTCTTTCCAAATATGGAGTTATGTTGTTGTCCATATCTGCAAGTCTATCTTTATCGGATTTCGGAGAGCCTTCCACAATTGAATCGTCGGTGTATGGTTTCAGTTTTACAAGCAAGAGGCTGCCCGAACTGTCGTGCGAATTGCGGAACAAGATGTAGTCGAACTTGCGCAAAACAAACGGGAACACTCCATCATTGTACGATTCAATTCCCATTATTTTGCTCATATCGATTGGAATGTCTGTGCGTATTTTGTATTTGACAGGTGAATCCGGCGATTGTTCGATGTATCTTGATGCTGTGTTTTGGTTTATATCCCTGTGTTCTCCTGTTTTACCCCCGAAAATCATAGCAAAGAAGGGCTCGCTTGCGAGGGTGAGCCTCAACACGTTGTCACCGTCAGTGTCGATGCCAAGTCCGTCGGGAGTGATAATTTCTTTGTCGGACAATACCGCGCCGTTCAATGCATACATTACCTTTTTGACTTTTTGCGGCACAACCAAAACAGGCCAATAGAACGGCGTGTCGCGCCATCCGTCTTCCTTTTTACCATTTTGTCGCAGCAACATCAATACAGGGTAATTGACAGCCGCCGCACGAGAAGGCGTGGTGTCGCTATTACCGTCGTCAGGAGCATCAATGTATTTTCCGTTTTCACGGAGACGGCTCATATTACGGTTGTCTGCGTAGTGAATGAGTACCTTGGGGGATTCTTTATCTTGAAGTGAATATTCAATGGCTGCAAGCATCTCGTTGGCATCCCATTCAAGCCCGGCATTGAACGTGCAAACGGTGTTGTCCTCATAGATGAATGTGCTGCGAATCTTCTTGATGATGTCTTGCGCAACTGCGGAATCCATCTCGAAGAAACCGTTTTTCTCAAAGCCTGCCGTCGATTTTACAATTGAATCAATTTAGGCAATTGTTTTTGAGATGGCTGTTTTCGGACCGGTCTGGAATCCATACGGTAAAATACGTTGCGACGGCGTTATCATCGTAACGTTAGAGAGTTTTATTTTGGAGTTGGCGCAAGGCTTGATGTGCTTGTCGTAGCCGATGAATTTTGCTGCGAAATCGCTGTCAATATCTTCATCGCCGACCATTTGGCTCAACTGATAACGCAAATCCTCGTCTATTTGGTGTATGCGTTTCAGGAATGTGTAGATGTAGTTTGTGGTGAAGAATCGTGTTACTGCCATATCTTCCTTGCTGCGGTTGCCATACATTCGGGCGTGCTGCAATACGGTATCCATTTGGAAGTTCTTTGGATCACGTCCGTATAAGAAACACAACATATTGTCGATTGTGATGCCACGGTCGAGAATGCTGCCTCCTATAAAAATGTTGGCGGTGTTGTCAAGACGGAGTTGTCCATCATCATTCAGATTTTCAGATACTTCGTTGTCAGAATTGATTACTTTGACAGAATAATCATTATCTGTGAAAATTCTAATGATACGGTCGCGGATTTCCTGTTTCGATGGAAGGTCAATGCACTTGATTCCCGCTTTTTGAGCCTTTGCATTAGAGTCTTTGAAATCGTTGAACGCAATATCATACATTTCTTCCAAACGCAAGTCGGACTTGTCGTTAATTTCGTATAAGAAACCTCTGCGAATGTCTTCGATGAGTTTCAAACTTAAATCCTTTTGCCATTTGTGTGCATCCTTATCGGTATCAACGTGCACAAGACAACTTGTAAAACATTCCAAGTTTTGCTTCTCCTTTTGGATGGAGCGGATGGCGGCGGCTGTGAAATAGAACACAAGTGTTTTTGTAATGCTTTTGAGGTTGTCGGATGCAATGCCATTGTTGGTGTAACGTGCATTGCGTTTGCCCAAAATGTTGATGCACTTTTCATCTACCGGCACAAACAGATTGGAATACATCGAATTTGGGTCTTCTGATTCCTCAAAGTATTGCTTCCCTCCCACATATTTGTCGTGAACAGGAACAAGTTCGGTGTGTCGGGGCTTGAAATGTGGTACAAGGCCGTCGGCATTGAGGTTGAGATAGCCGTCGGGCTGCAAATAGAGCGCGTACGGCGTAGCGGTTACCTGTAAATAGCGGCAATATTCAGGAATGGAGAGAAACTCCATTATCTGACTACTGATTTTCGCCATTGTGCTTACGTTGTGCGTCCTTCTGAAATTGCAACTTGCAAAATCAGCCTCATCGTCAACTACAAGCACCTTTTTCTTTTTGAGGTATGGCGACTTAACGTTGAACAGATTGATCAAGTGTTTGATGTTGGTAGTCTCTTTTTTGCAGACAATTATGATTTTTGAACGCTTTGCTACGCTCTCTTGAAGTCCGTTTTTCTTGAATTTTTCGAGAATGTCGTAGATTTCCACTCTGCCCTTTTGGTTGAGTGTGCCATCAGGTTTGAACCAACGGAAATCACGTAGTAAACGGTTGAGAGTCTGCGACGCAAGGGTCCTTGTTCCTTTGGTCATCACAATACATACATCGATGCCGTGGTCGAAGCATAGACCGATGATGTTTTCAAAAGTGTTGGTTTTGCCGCACTGTATTTTGCCAAGCAAAAGAATCGGCTCTATTGCGTTTGGCTTGTTGCTAAGTAGTGATTTCGCGGAGTTTTCAATACAATCACAAAGTTCTTTGGAGTACTGGAACACCGACTTACTCTTCAAAGTATTGTAAATGTATTCTTCTACCTGATTGTTGTTGCTTTGTATCATTGTTTTTTTCCTTTTAGGTTTCTATTGTCTCGTTTTGTTCTGACCATCCCAAAATCAGTATTTTTTTTGCCCCTATAAAATAAAACGTGGGATTGTACTATCGTCCGTTCCGTCCATTGAGGCTTTGACCTTGCCCTGTTATCGAGAACGAGCAACGCCGAAACCCACGCATTATGTACACTCCTATCCTTTCGGACGTGAGATTAATACATATCCGTCTGTCACCACCGTTGCTTTGAGTTCCGATAACAGTTCTTGAAATGGCCAAATTCCAATGAATCGAAAAAACAAAGCGTTAGCAACGCCTTATTTTTATATAAGCCGCCGGAGGATTTTCACATCCACCGACAAAGCAAATATATGTATTTCCTCGAAAGTGTACAACAATACGCGGGAATTTTTTTACTACTTTTTCAAATAGACTACGATCGCGTTAATTTGCAAATGATTTACCGACAACGTCATTGATACAATCATCGACGCATCGTCAACTTTGTCGGAATTAATGAAATAGGACACGTTATCTTTGTAGTCGATAGCCTGATAACGTTCTATGAGAAAGTCTGTCAGCACCGACGACTGTGCATACGAAATGTTGGGCATACCATACGACACGCTTGTGAGTTTCGAGGTCTGACGGTCGAAATTGTAATGCATCAGGTACGTCTTTTTGTCGGTGTAAACCAGCACGGAGTCTCGGTCTTCTTCGAGCGAGCGCGTTTCCAACGACTTGATGTCGTACTTTGTGAGGGAGAAGTCGAGTAAAGGCTCCTTGTAGAGGTTGTAACTCGGGTTTACCGATATGGTACACTCCTTAGTCTGTCCGCCTGCCGTGGCAGTTACAATTGTCTGACCAACGTGCTTTGCCTCAATTTTACCGTCGGCTGACTCGGTTGCCACAAACGGATTTGCCGAGGAAAACGTTGACTTTTGGTTGGCGAAGATTGTGAGTGTGTCGCCGTGAACCATTGTCAGATTAGTCTGCGAAATGGTGAGCGGCGTCTCGTCGTCCTTGCCACAGGACGAGAACTTCAATGAAACAATCACTGCAAGGCTCATAAGAGCAAATCTCAGTTTTTTCATTTCTGTAACTTTTTAATGATGTTGAACGATTGATGTGAATTGTAGCCGCAAAGTTATGCCGAGGTTGTACCAAAACACGGTACAAGTTGAAAAGTTTTGAAAAAAAATTGTAAATTTGCGCAAAACAATCAGTTATGGCTACACCGACACAATTTAGAGAATACATTTGGCTCGTCAACACCATCCAACGGGCGGGAGGCATCACATTTGCCGAACTCAGCAACAAGTGGGCAGACAGCGAGTTAGGCGGAATGGCGTTGAGCCGTACCACTTTCAACCGTCATCGCGACGCAATATTGGATATTTTTGGGATAATAATTGACTGCAACCGCCGCAATGGCAACAAGTATTTCATTTTCAACAGCGAAGTCCTGCAAGAAGACACGGTGCAGAATTGGATGCTCTCCACACTGAGTGTCCACAACATAGTAAGCGAAAGCCTGAGCCTTTCCAATAGGATTTTGCTCGAAAACATCCCGTCGGGCGGCACCAACTTGCAGACTGTCATACAAGCGATGAAAAAAGGACATAAAATTTCGGCAAAACATCTCCGCTACGGCGCAGAAAACCCGAAAGAGTTCGTAATGTTGCCCTATTGCGTGAAACTCTACCGCCAACGATGGTACGCCCTGTGTATGCTCAGGCACGGAAATATGGGTGTTTTTTCGTTGGATAGATTCGCCGACGTGTCTATTTCAGACGAAAAATTCACAGTTGTGGACGGTTTTGACGCGGCGGAGTATTTCAGCGAATGTTTTGGGATTGTTTCGGAAGTGAACGCGCCCGCCGAGAGGATTGTAATCAGGGCGTTTGGCAACGAGCGGTATTTTATGCGCGACCTGCCCGTCCACCACACCCAACGCGAAATCAATTTCACCGACGAATACACTGATTATGAAATTGTTATGCGTCCTACATTCGACTTTTCCGGATATATGCTTTCTCGCGGCGTGATGGCAAAAATCATTGAACCACAATGGCTCGCCGACGAAATTCACGATATGCATTTGCAGGCGGTGGAGATGTATGAAAAGTAAATTTAAATTCCAAAATTTCGTTTTTTGACATTTTTTAACTTCAGAATTACAGATATAGCAAAATTAATTTCAGAAAATTCGAAACAAGGAATATATTTCAGAATAAAATTAGCTTATTATGACCACATTATCCGAAGAAGACCATGCCGCACAAATGGAAAGCATGAATGCTTTTGATACACAATTGCCTTGTGTCGGTATTTTTTGGTACGATTTAGAAGAAAAAACACTCTTCAGCGTCCGCAAAAAGGAACTATCACCCAAGGAGGCTGAAGATGCCGCTGAAAAAGGTGTGCCATTTATCAATTACCCGCAACTTCACCGTCAAGTGTGGGCAAAGGAATATTACCGTGCCCAGGCAAAAAACATTGAAACCAAATTCATCGGTGATTATACAAAAATACCACATGGACGAGTGGCGTGGAACATTAACAAGTTTATTGTTCTTGTCGGCAAATGGGCAGAACCAATCCAAGACGAACTTTCCGAATTGATTGAACAGGAATTTTCACTTCCATATTTTGAGTTTGTCTATGACAGACACTGGGATTTGGGACACGGCTGGTCAGGAGATATGAAATAATAAATCAGCCCAATCAACATGACTTTCAAATGTCATAACTTCTTTTGTAACAGGATGTTGAAAAGTGATTATTCCGGCGTGAAGATACATCCGAAGGGATTTTTCGCCGTAAAGTTCGTCACCCAAAATCGGACAATTCAAACCGTCAGCATGCGCCGAATGAACTCGCAATTGGTGGGTTCTGCCGGTTTGTGGTTGAAATTCTATCAGCGTTTTACCGTTTTTTACAGTTAAAACTCTGAATCGCGTAACGGCTTCTTTGCCGTATTTAAAATCTACAATTTGACGCGGACGATCTTGTAAATCAGGCATCAACGGCAAATTTATTTCACCTTCCGTTTTACTGATTTCACCGTTCAAAATTGCAAAATATGTTTTCTTAATTTCGTGACGTTCAAATTGTTGCTGAATATTTTCGTAAACTTTACGTTTTTTTGCAATTATCATCAATCCGCTTGTTGCCATATCCAAACGGTGACAAATCATCGGTTCTTCCGCATCGGGAAACCATTGTCTTACAATTGAATACACCGATTCAATGCCGTTTTTACCGGGAACGCTCAACATGCCGTCGGGTTTGTTAACAATTGCAAGATACTCATCTTCAAATACTTTCTCAAGCTGAAGTTTTTTCGGTGTTAACAGCGGATTGTTGACCACGGAAAGCCCTTGCAACATGAAATTCAAAATCGGTTTACATTTTTCGTTGCAAGCCGGATAAAATTCAAGATGTCTTCGCAATAGATTTTTGTTGGTTTTTCCGTACCAAAATTCTGCAATTGATAACGGTTTAAGTCCGTGAAGATAAGCGTATTGCAAAAGTTTTGGAGCGCAACATTCACCACTTCCGGCGGGCGGAATTTTACCACAAAATTCGTTGAATATTTCTAATAAATTACGCTTTTCACCGTTGGCATTTAACATTTCAAAATTTGAAAACAACCAATTTTGCAACGAATCCGATTTCTTTTTTCGTAACTCTTTCAACTCTGAAATTTCTGATTCTAAATCAGTTAACTGCTGTTCAAATTCTTTGTTACGAATTTCCAAACTCGATTTCAAACGCTTGAGTTCAGCTTTCATAAATTGCGACTCTTTGATTAATGCCGCATTGTCTTTTTCCGTAAAATCAGGACTTTGTCGCAACATTTCGCGACGCGCTTTTGCTGATTTTATTTGATTCTGATACTGAGAAATTTCTTGCTCGGCAGAAAGTCTGTTTTCCTGAATTTTGAGTCGTAATTCTTGTAAAAAAGGAGATTCTTCTAAATTTTTTATCCGGAGATTCAACGCTGAAATTTCCCGCTCGTGAACTTTAAAATATCCGTTTTCATCCAAATAATCGAAAACTGCCGACACAAAAAAATCATGATCTTCACGACCGAGAATTTGACCTGAATATGCACACAACCAATTGATGTTCTGATTTTTATCTTCCACAATCAAAACACCGAACATCTTTCCCTGCTCAATTTCCGGCAAAAAATCGGGCTTGGTTTCCAAATATTTCAAAACTTCCTTTTGCGCAAATTTACAAAGTTCGTCCGGCTGATAATAAAACGGATTGTTCAACTTTTCAGGCTTTGCGCAATGGAAATTTATCGGATGCAAAATCATTATTTATCTTGTTCGCGGTGACTGAGATTTACTATTACTTGCGGATATTTTTTGCGTAAAAATTCCGCCATTCTTTCCGCGCTGTACACGCTGCGATGTTGACCGCCTGTACAACCGAAAAGTACTGACAAATTTTTGAAGCCGCGTTGTAAATATTTTTTTACTGACATCTCTACGATACTTTGTGTAAGTCCTACAAATTCAGCCATTTCAGGTTCATGCGAAAAGAAATCAATCACTTCTTGATCTTTTCCGTTGAATTTGCGGTATTTTTCGTAGCGACCCGGATTGTGAATAGCACGACAGTCAAAAACAAAACCTCCGCCATTTCCGGTCGGATCGTAAGGAATGCCTTTGCGGTACGAAAAACTCATCACCGTAACGGTTAACTGATTTTTACCGGAATTGTAATTGAGTAAATCCTCGTTTTCGGTCAACTGTTTCCAACAATTTTCCAAATGCGGAATTTCAATCGGAAGTTTATGATTTTCAACGAGATATTTAAGATTTCGCATTGCGGGCGGAATACTGTTGAGAAAATGCGGTTTGTTCTCAAAAAATCCTCTGTAACCGTAACTTCCGCAAGCCTGCATGATTCTCACGTATGCAAACGCGCAAAACATCTTGCGAAATTCTTCCTCATCGAAATGAACAAAATTTTTGAGTTTCGAGATATAATAATCCAAAAGTTCAATACGAATTTCCGGGCTCAACGCTGCTTTGCCGTCGTACAACAACGAAGCGATGTCATATTGCAATGCACCGTGGCGACCGCCCTGAAAATCAATAAAATACGGTTCACCTTTCGGCGTGATTATTATATTTCGTGACTGAAAATCTCGATAAAGGAAATAATTTGACGGTGCTTTGCAAAGATAATTTGTAAGCACGTTGAAATCGTTTTCCAAAAGCTGCTCGTCAAAAACGGTGTGAGTAGTTTTCAGAAAATAATATTTGAAATAATTTAAATCCCACTTAATTGACTGTTCGTCAAAGCTTTTGCGAGGGTAGCAATTGTCAAAATCAATAACCTTCTCTCCCACTGTCTGAAAAATCGGCAACACATCCAAAACTTTTTTGTACAATGCTACAGTTTCATTGTCGGGACTGCCATCGCTAAGACGGTGATTTTCAAGATAATCGAACAGCGATGTGCCTTCAATATAAGTTTGCAAATACGAAAAACCGTCGTCAGAAACTTCCAAAACTTTCGGAACAGGCAAATTCTCTTTTGAAAAAGCAGTAGCAAATTTTACAAAAGCATTATTTTCCCGCAACTCATTGCCTATCGTGCCAACACATTGATTTTCAGCGTTTGACATCAAAAAATATTCACGGTTGGAGCCTGACAAAGGCATTTTTTCTATTCGTTCAGGATTTTGCCCGAAATGCTTGCAGAACAACTGTTCGAGATTTTCTGTATTATTGATTTTTGCCATTTATTTTGTAACTAAATTTTTTCTAAACTTGTAGATTTTACCCAACCTACACGACCGTCAGCAATACGAATTTCAATCCAATCGGCTGACTTGTCTTTGATTGAAACTTTCAAACCCTCGTGAAGTCTGAAAAGGTCTGTACCCGAATCATCAGGAGAACTTTTTGCGGTAACTACTGTTTCCGTAATTATCGCGTCAGAACTTTGTGAATTTATTGATTCAGAGTAAAATCCGAGGCAGAGCGCACCGAAGCAAAACAGTAAAAATACAACTCCGAACGAGAATGCAAATTTTCTGAGTTTGCGTTCTGTTGAGAACAAATAAAGTAAAAACAATCCCAACGAAACCGCCAAAAATATGAGCGTAAAGGCTGCCCAAGAGTTGAGGCTGATACCTTTTACAACTAAATTGAAAAGTGCTGAAAAATTGGATTCCGGCACTGAATTTATTTTGTCTCTCAAATGCAGATTGGCAAGTTTCAAATTGTTTTTGGCGTCATCAAAATTCGGATTCTGCTTGATTGCTCTTTCATAATTGAGAATTGCCTTGGTGTAATTTTCGCTTTTGTAATACGCGTTACCAAGATTATAATTGAGTTCAGGCGCAGTAAAACCCTGATTAACAATTTGTTCATAAAGTTCTATCGCCAAAGTATAATCTTTGTTGATATAAGAGTCATTGGCTTTTTGCAACAAGGCTTCGCTATCTTGATTTTGCGAAAAAACATTGTTAACAATGCCTAATAAAAATATAATTGCGAAAACGAGATGTTTCATAATTCAAAGATTTAATTAGTTAAGCCTTGATGTTGTTTTCCATAGTTTCGATAGCCTCAGCCGCCTTAGAGTAAATTTCGTTGAGCGGATGCGACAGCGATTCGGGTGCGTAATGTTCAAACTCACAGGTATCAAGCACGTCGATAAACTTGTTAGTAACAGCCTCGTCGATACCTTTTTCGGTAAGTTTTTCTACAACATTATCACGTGAAAGATCGGCAACCGGAATTGCAAGTTTATCTGAAAGATAACCCCAAAGAGCGTTAAGAATTTCAACATAAAATTCATCTTTCTTGTTGTCTTTCATAAAGTTGGCAGCTTGTTTCAAACGTTTGCGCGAAGTTTTTCCGGCGCGACGGTTTTTCAAGCCGATAATATTTGCATTATTCTTTATTTGTTGGATTCTCAAAGCAACAATTGTTGCAAAGGCAAGAATCAAGACGATAAAAATTATCCAAAATTCAAACGAATTGAAGAAATAGCTTTTACCGTTTTTCAATTTGATGCCGTCTTTTTTGATGAATCTGATGTCAGAACCGAGTTCCTCAACTTCTGATTTTGTAATTGCGGTATAAGTTTGAGCCGTAGAATCTCTTTCGCCGCTTACATTGATTGTAAATGGCTTGGATGTAACTGTTTTATAAGATTTTGAGTTGACATCGAAATAAGAAAATTCAACCGCCGGAATTGTATATTCACCCGGCTGACGGGCAATAATTACAGTGCTGAAAGTTTTTGTACCGGAAATTCCGTTGTCGCCGGCGGTAAGATTTTCAGAACTTTTGGTGTCATATTTTTCAAAAGCTGTAGGAACGTCAATTGCCGGAGTTTCAAACAGTTGGAAATTTCCTACACCTTTTACTTTAAGATGCAAAGTAAGAGGTTCATCGAGTTTTACTTGTGTTTTGTCAGCAGAAAAATCAACAGTAAAAGAACCTACTGCACCGCCGAAATTGTTTGGTTTTCCGTTGGTCGGCAATGGTTTTACTTTGATTTGTTTTGTCTTGCTTTTTGCTACAGCTTTGGCACGACGGAAACCGTAACCGTCTGTAATAATGCAATCTATAGAGTAAGGATCGATTTCCAATGTTCCGGCTTTTTGAGGGAACAAAGCTTTTTTCTGCCACAAAGCATAAAGATATGTCGCATTTTTTATGCGCTTTCTGTCAAATGAAATATTCTTTGGATTGTAAATATCTTTTGCCCAAAAACCTGCAAACTTTGGAAATTTACAATCTTCAAAACCCACAATTTCGTATCTTGAATAGAAGTTAGCACTCATTATAATTTGCTCACCGACATAGACTTCTGATTTGTTGCAATTGATGTCAACAAACAAATCGCCCGAACCCGACGGAGTGGGAACATTATTATTTTGTGCAGGTTCGTCCAGCTCGTCAAAAAAGTCAGCAAAAGGATTGTTTCTTCGCTGATTATTGTTGTTATTATTGGTCTGAGCATTAGGATTTCCTTCTACTACAGTAATTGTCAAAGAATTAGAGGTAAAAGTTTTACCATTTTCAACTACAGAAATCGACGGAATTTTAAAAGTTCCGGTTTTGGATGCAGCAACAGTATATGTAACTGAACTTTTTACACTCATATTGCCGTTGATGAAAGACATGGAGCTGCCTCGCATCTGTCCATACACCTGAAAATCAGAAAGTTGAGGTTCCGGAATATTGATATTTTGTTTGTTAACAGATACTTCTACTCTAAATGGCTGCCCAACAGCGACTTGCGACGGTGCAGAAATTTTTAATTGTAAATCCTGCGCCGTTGCCAATGTTCCGGCAATCATCAAAATTGTAAAACTAAGCAAAAATTTTTTCATAATCAAGTTGTTAAAAAATTATCGTGATATCAGTTTGACTACCACTGCTTATCATGTTTAATTTTAGATTTTGAATTTTCTTCTTTAACCTTTTGCAGTGTTTCTGCATCGGCCTTGTTGATAGCGTTGAGAATCAATTCGGCATCATCTCTTGAAATTTGATTACCCTGTCTGTATTCATCGCTATCGGGAATACCGTCATTATCAGAGTCAGTATCTTGATAATCAGGAATTCCGTCGCCGTCGGTATCTTTCGGATTTTTAGGATTATCGCCGGCTTCCTGCTTATCGGAAATACCATCGTTGTCAGAATCTTGATCTTTGTAATCAGGAATTCCGTCGCCGTCGGTATCTTTGGGCTGAGCACCGTTTCCTTTTTCTACGCTGTCAGGAATTCCGTCTTTGTCCTGATCTTGGTCGCCGTTGCCTTGATTGTTTTGATCTTTGTTTTGATTTTGCTGCTGTTGATTTTGCTGTTGCTGGTCTTGCCAATTTTTGTCGTTGTTCAAAGCCTCAAGCAGATGTTTTGCGTAAAGATAATTGTATTTTGTTTTGTGATTGTAGCAATCGTATTTCAAAGAATTTTTGTAGTCTTGAACTGCTTGTTGAGCAAATTTTATTGCTTCATCACGTTTTGACTGTTGAGCCGCAGCTCCGCTAAGTTCCAAATCGGAATTGCCGCAATTGTAATAACATTCAGCAAGTTTAGAAGTCTCAGTCTGAGATTTTGCAAGATTGGCAAATACTTCTTTTGCTTTGTCGAACTTGCCTTGCTTGTACAATGAAGATCCAAGATTAAACGAGGCATCGTAAGAAGACGGTACTTCGTTTACTGCTTTTTGATATTCAACTTCAGCTTTGTCGAACTGCAAATCTTTGTAAAAAGAATTGCCTTCACGTATATATTTAGACTCCGTTTGCGAATAAATATTTGCTGTACTTAAACACAAAACAAATATTAAAATTATCTTTTTCAATTTCAATAAAAATTAATTAGTCAAAAATACCTAAATTCTTAATCCAACGGTTTTTACGTTGCAATGTAAAACAGTAAGCCACAAAGAAAATCAAAGCGAAAAATGCCGGAATGGTGAATTTTTCATCATACTCGGAAAATGTTGCGATTTCGCCTTTTTCCATTTTAGAAATTTGGTCATAAACATTGTTAAGACCAGAATTTCCGTCGGTGGCTCTTACGTAAATACCGCCGCCTGCCTCAGCGATGTCCCGCAACGACAATTCATCAAGTTTTGACACTACAACATTGCCGCTGTTGTCCCTGATGAAATCGCTGCTGCCTTCTTTTACAGGAATCGGCACTCCGCGTGTACTTCCCGCACCGATTGTATGTACAATTACGCCTTTGTTTTTACATTCTTTCGCAACTTTTATCGGATCGGGCTCTGCCTCATGGTTTTCGCCGTCGGTAATCAGAATTATTGATTTTGAAAGATTGTTGTTGTAATCAAATGATTTGTAAGCCAAACTCAATGCCGCGCCAAGTGCAGTTCCTTGTTCGGAAATCATGTCGCAAGATACGGATTGTACAAAAATGTCTGTCGCTTTAACATCCTGAGTGAGCGGAACTTGTACAAAACCTGTACCGGCAAAAATTATAAGTCCGATTCTGTCGTTTTTCAGTTTTTTGAGCAAATTGGAAATTGCATTTTTGGTGTTTTCCAATCTTGACGGATACATATCGGTAGCTCGCATGGAATTACTGATATCAAGACAAATCATAATTTCTGTACCCTCGGACGATGCTTCTTTGAGTTTTGACCCCACACGCGGACGTGCAATGGCTATTATCAAAAATGTAAGAGCAAGACCAAGCAAAATACCGCGGATTATCGGTTTCGACGACGAATATTCGGGCATCAAATTGCTCAGTATTTTGTTGTTACCGATTTTTTCCATCGCTACTTTGCGCCTGTGTAAAAACAATGCAAACAGCAATGCTAATACCGGTATCAGAATCAATAAATATAGAAATTCTGTATTTGCAAATTGTAAATCAAACATCTTAGTTTATGTTTTATCTAATCGTAACAGATGTTACGGTAAAATTCTACCTACTGTCAATTTTATCAAAATGTTCAATGCCAAAAGAATCACAGCCGCAAGCAAGAACGGGAAAAACATCTCGTTGGCGTGACTGATTGTCATCGAAAGCATTTTTGTTTTTTCCAACTGATCGATTTGCTCGTAAACGTTTTTCAAAGCCTGATTGTTGGTGGCTCTGAAGTATTTACCATCGGTAAGTTCGGAAATTTTTGAAAGCATATCTTCGTCGATTTCCACCGGAACTTTCTGAAACGATTTTCTTCCGAACGGATCAACTACCGGAAAAGGAGCTTCGCCGTTGGTACCGACACCGATTGTATAAACTCTAATTCCGTAAGTCGCAGCAATTTCTGCGGCAGTCATCGGCTCTATTTCGCCACAGTTGTTCATACCGTCGGTCAAAAGTATTATGACTTTGCTTTTTGCATCGGAATCTTTTATACGGGAAACGGCATTTGCAAGTCCGAGACCGATTGCTGTACCGTCCTCAATGATACCGTTTTTCACTTGGTGCATGAGGTTGATAAGTGTAGCACGGTCGGTAGTAAGCGGACATTGTGTAAAACTTTCTCCTGAAAAAAGCACAATTCCCATACGGTCGTTTTCGCGGGCTTGAATAAATTCGCAAGCTACGTTTTTTGCGGCTTCAAGACGGTTTGGTGTAAAATCGCAAGCCTCCATCGAGCCGGAAATATCCATTGCCAAAACAACGTCAATACCTTCTTTTTCAACCTTTTCGTTTTCAGAAGTGGTTTGAGGTCTTGCCAATGAAATTATCAACAATGCGATAATCAAAAAGTTTAAAACCAATGGAATATATGCAAATATCTTTCTCAAAGTCAGCTTGTTGTCACCAAAATCACTAAGCGAACTGATTTTGAGAGTCGGGTTGAAATTTTTTAATTTGAAGTAATACCAAACAGCCAATGGAATGAGTATCAACAACATCCAAAGTCTGCCGGGATTAGCAAATTGTAAATAATCAAACATCTTTTACAGTTTTTTAATTTAATCCGTTGTTTGCAGGCGGATTATTATTAACTTGTTGGTTTTCAGCAGATACAATACTGTTGGAATCGTTAGCAACTTCCACAATTTTGGTAATTTCTACAAATTTGAAAGCCAAACTGAGACTTGTATCGTTTTGGTCCGGCAACGGTTCAAGTTTAGCAAATTTTACGAAATCGGCAACTTCAAAGATGTCTTTCATCCCCTGATATGCCTCTGATTTTGAATCAATACAATGTAATTTCAAAATATCGAGGGTTTCATCTGAAGTGCACTCCATTACTGAAATTCCGTAACGGTCAGTAATATAAGTTTTTAAGATTTCAGTAAGCCTAGAATAATAATCCTTGGTTTTGCCTTTTTGCCAAAGTTGTGCATCTTTGAGAATACACAATTGTTTATATGCGGTTTTGTCTGCCGGCTCTTTGGGTTTGAGTATCGGAATTATCGGTTTGTTGTTTTTCCAACGCATATACATGTAGCCGATAACAGCGCCTACAAGCAATACAATTAATGTTACAACAATCCAACGTCCGAATCTTGCCCAAAATTCAGCAAATGTCCACGGAGCATCTTTCACTGGTTTGATATCAAAAATTCGGATAAATTTTGTAGTATCAATTTCCGCTGTCAAAGTAGAATCTTCATTTTGTAAAAGTGTGAAAGTTACTTTCAGAGAATCGGTCCAAACAGTATCCTTGTCAAACAAAATTGGCAGTGGCGGAATCACAAATGTAGAATCTTCGTATGAAGTAATCAAATATGAACGAATTTCACCGCCGGCTTTCAAAACTTTGTTGCAAGTGGTATCGCCTTCCAAATAATCCAAAATTTCAATACCGTCAATAATTTTATTGTCCTTGAAAACCGGATATTTTATTTTTCTGCCGGAATTATCAAAAACAGAAAAAATCAAATGAACAGGATTGCCAAATTCTACATTATTGGAATCTGTTAAAACTTTTACAATCTGAGCCTTAGAGATATGCGGCAATAATATTGCAAATATTAAAACCGCTGTTCTAAAAATTTTGCCTAACTTCAAGTAAGTCATAATTTTTATAAGATTTATCTCGATTTAAAGAGTTTAATCAATGGTTTAACATAATCCTCATTATCAGCGATTTTTGAGCAGTCAACACCGGCACGGCGGAAGATATTTTCGTTTTCTTCCTGACGTTTTAGAGCCGTTTGTCTGAAATGTTCTCTGACCTCACTGCTCGAAGTATCCACAAGTCTGATTTCACCCGTTTCGGAATCTAACATGTTAACAAGACCTACATTTGGCATTTCCATTTCGCGCGGATCATAAACGTTGAGAGCCATCAAATCGTGTTTGTGACTTGCTATTCTCAACGCGTCGGAAAAATCCGGACAAATGAAATCCGAAATCAAAAATGCGGTGCTTCTTTTTTTGATAGCACTTGTAAGATATTCGAGGGCAAGAGCCGGATTTGTGCCTTTGCCCGTTGGTTGAAAAGTCAGCAACTCTCTGATAATACGCAAAATATGGGAACGACCTTTCTTTGGCGGAATAAATTTTTCGATTTTGTCGGAAAACAAAATCACACCGATTTTGTCGTTGTTGGTAATCGCCGAAAACGACAGACAAGCAGCAATTTCTGTTACAAAATCGCGTTTGCTCATCTCGCCCGAACCAAAATCCAAAGAACCGCTCACGTCCACTAATATAATAACAGTGAGTTCGCGTTCCTCCTCAAAGACTTTGATATATGGCTTATCGAAACGGGCGGTAACGTTCCAATCAATATTTCTGACATCGTCACCATATTGATATTCACGCACTTCGCTAAACGACATACCGCGTCCCTTAAAAGCACTATGATACTCGCCGGCAAACAAATGATTGCTGAGTCCACGTGTTTTTATTTCGATTTTTCTTACCTTTTTTAAAATATCAGAAGTTTCCATCTTATTCTAAAAGGAATATTTTTTTATTCAAGGTTTACGGAACTTGTACCGCATTGAGAATTTCGCTGATAATTTCTTCTGTTGTGATGTTCTGAGCCTCAGCTTCGTAGCTTAAACCAATTCTGTGACGCAACACAGAATGACAAACAGCACGGACATCTTCAGGAATTACAAAACCTCTTCTCTTGATAAAAGCGTAAGCCTTAGAAGCCTTTGCCAAAGAAATTCCGGCACGAGGTGAACCACCGTAACTGATTAATTCCTTGAATTTTGAAAGCTGATAATCTTCAGGATTTCTTGTAGCAGAAACGATGTCAACAATATATTGTTCAATTTTTTCGTCGATATATACCTGTTTTACAACTTCTCTTGCATGAATAATATCAGCAGCTTTCATAATTTGAGAAGCTTTAGGAAATTCGCCGGTAATATTTTGTCTGATAATGAGTTTCTCTTCTTCTTTTTTCGGATAAGAAACTACAATTTTCAACATAAAACGGTCAACCTGAGCTTCAGGCAACGGATATGTACCTTCCTGTTCGATAGGGTTTTGAGTAGCCAAAACGAGGAACGGATCATCAAGTTTGAAAGTTTGTTCACCGATAGTAACCTGATGTTCCTGCATAGCTTCGAGCAACGCACTTTGAACTTTCGCAGGGCTACGGTTGATTTCGTCCGCCAATATGAAGTTAGCGAAAACAGGACCTTTTTTTACAACAAACTCCTCATTTTTCTGAGAATAAATCATTGTACCTAAAAGGTCGGCCGGCAACAAATCCGGTGTAAACTGAATTCTATTGAATTTCGATTCAATGATTTGAGACAATGTTTTGATTGCCAAGGTTTTTGCCAAACCCGGAACGCCTTCGAGAAGTACGTGTCCGTTACTTAAAAGTCCAATCAAAAGACCTTCTGTAAGTTGTTTTTGTCCGATAATTACTTTGCCCATTTCCATGTTAAGCATGTCTACAAATGAGCTTTCTTCTTTGATTTTTTCGTTTAGTTCTTTAATATCAGCAACTTGTGTCATATTTATTATATTTTTTTAGCTCATGCAAAATTAGAAAACCTATAAATTAATACCAACTATTTTAATAAAATATTGGTCAAAATTAACTTTTTTTAAATTTAGGATTAAGTCGGAGTCTTTTTTCGCCGATTTTTTTTTAAGATGTCTTGGTTGATTCAAGATTATTTTTTTATTTTGGAATTTAAAACTACAAAAAAATTTTTTCAACTAAATAACTTAATATCAAATTATTAAAATGGAACAACTATTCAACAGTTATACAGATTACTTTCAGAACCATTGCTCAAGCGTTACTATGATGATTTTGGGTGCAATCTTGTTCATAGTACTGATGTGTTTTGTGGGTATAGGTTTCAAAGTCATAAAACAAAATCTTATATGTTTTATAATCGTCTGTTTTTCAGTCTTTTTGATGATTATTACAAATGCATCGCAACATCCGAAAATTGATAATGATTGTTGGTACTATCTGTTTTTCAACTGTTTTGTGGTCAGCAACAATTATTTATTAAAATTTGTTTGCGTAAAAAATGCTTGTAAAACGTGGTTTTATGAAATTACAGCAGTTTTGATAATTGTTGCGGCAATTTTTGCGGTAATAAATAATTGCCTAAAAATATTTTATTTCTCAGCACCACTTTTGCTCGCATTTATTGTCTTGACCGGAGTATGTATTGTAAAACACGGAAAGAAATACACATATCATTATAAATTTCTGTTGTGCTTGTCGTTACTTTTTGTAATTGCAATAGTGTTTTCAGCACTGAAAATCAACAGTGTATTTTTATATTTGTACTTGATACTGTATTTAACAACAGAAAAAGTATTTTTAATGCGAAATTTCAATTACTTTCATAACCGTAAAATTTTTGAAAGATTCCACCGCATTCACCGACAATTGGATGTATCCTTAGTCAACAACAACCTGAAACTCATGGTGGAAGAATTACAAAAATCCAACGAAACCAAAGACAGATTTTTCTCGATAATTGCTCACGATATCAAAAGTCCGGTATCGAGTATCAAAACCATAACAGAATTTTTGGTGGAAGATTCTCATCGGGCAGGTTACGACGAGATAATAAAACTTGCTGATTCATTGAAAATTAGCGTTGAGAATTTGCACAATCTTTTGGAAAATCTGCTTACATGGTCGCGCTCGCAACTCGGAACTATGAAATGTATTCCCGAAATTTTGAAAATTGATGATATCATTAATAATCTGATTATCACGTTACAAGGACCATACGAACAGAAAAAAATCAAACTTTCTTTCGTAAAGCAAGGCGCACAAACTATCTTTGCAGACGAAAATATGCTTCTTACTGTTCTGAGAAATTTGCTGACCAATTCGTTGAAATTCTCGTTTCCTGATTCCGAAGTAAAAGTAAATTTCACAACCGAAGGCAATTACTCTGTAATTAAAGTAAAAGATTACGGCGTCGGAATGATGGAGAAAAAGGCAAGAGAGTTGTTTAAACTTGATAAAGTAATTTCCTCAAACGGCACAAGCGAGGAGCCCGGTACAGGTTTGGGACTTGTAATTTGTCGTGATTTTATAAGTAAACACAACGGCACAATACAAATTGACAGCGAGGACGGCAAAGGTACTCAAGTAATTGTAAAAATACCGTTGAACAATATCATTTAGTTTTTTCATACAAAAAAAAGCGGTATATGATATCACATCACATACCGCCCAAAAAAAATGAAAAATGAAAATGAAAAATATTTATTTACTTTTAGTTTTAAAATACCACTTGTGCATAAACACAAACCGTGCCAAACACAAAAAAAATTATTTTATTGCAACAAATACTGATAAAAAAACGTAAAAACCAATTAATATACTTAAAAAACAGAATAAAAAAATGAAGAGATTAAACAAATTAATTTATTTCGCTTTGGCTTGTACATTTTTTGTTACAAGTTGCGAACTTACTGAAACTGAGGAAGAAAAAAATAACATCGATGTTACTGACTACTCAGACAACAAGGAAACCGAAATCAAATCCGAATGGTCGGAAGAAGAAATCGCTAAGGCAAACACTGCGGCAAATATTTCGTCGATGTCGCAAATGGACAAAGATATAATTTTGTTTTGCAACCTTGCGCGACTCAACGGCAGAAAATTTTGGGAAACTTACGCATCTCCAAATGCTTACGGCTCACAATCTTATATCAATTCGCTGAAAATTGATTTGGAAAATGCAACAGGTCTTGCGATGCTTGTTCCTGAAGCTTCGTTGCAAAAAGCTGCTGAATATCACGCAAATGACATGTCAGAAAATAATTTTTTCGACCATACTTCTTATGACGGAACAGGTTTTCCCGAACGTGTAAGATCGTTTTACAAAGGAAGTGCGATTGCGGAAAATATCAGCGCAGGAAAAACCGATGCGTTGGGCGTTGTAATTCAATTACTTATTGATGACGGCATTACAACTCTCGGTCACCGAAAAAATATTCTGAATGCGAATTACACTGCAATCGGCGTAAAATCGGCGTCTCACGTACAATGGAGAAATGTTACTGTTCAAGATTTCGGTAACAAAGTAATCGATAAATTAGAATAAAAGTCAACCGAAAATTACGCACAATCAAAACAAAGGCTCAAAGTGTTTAATTTACAAAATATAGATTTTGTATTAACTAATTTTAGTATCAAACACCAAACACTTAGAGCAAAACTTACTAAAATAAATTCTCTATAATCCTCAAAAATTACCTCAAACCCGGTGGAAATCTATGATTTTTTGGCACATTTCCACCTGTTTCAGGTAAAAATGTTTGATTATTCTTTGTAAAAACTTTTGCGAAAACGAAAACAACGAATATGATTGTAGGAAGAAAAAAAAGATACTTTTGAACCTTCTGAACTCGCCACAATCTGAATTAGTGGCTGAGTGCCTTCTTCATCTCAACGAAATAAAAAACTTGAATAATAGAATTTTAACAAAACAATGCGATTTTTTTTTACATCGTTTTGTTAATCAATTTTGCGATATGGTTGAGAGCGCAAATTTTGTCGGAAGCGGCAAGCGGATCTACTCCAAAGGTAAATAATCCGTGTTTAGGTACAAAAACGTTGATTTTATTACTCAATGCCTCTGAAACTTGTTGCATAAATTCAGGATTGCCGTCTTTCGGAATCGAAATAAAGCCTTTTTTGAATGTCCAAACCTGATCCGGCGAAAGTTCTTGTCCCAATTCGATGAATTTTTTGGTATCGTTGCCGAGTTTCATCATCGTAATTGTTAAATCCAACGGATATGTATGAATCAAACAAATTGACTGAAGTTTCGGGTCGGTGTGCATATTGTAAGCTTGCAACGCAAGTGTTAAATCGTCAGGAAATTTTACAAGGTTGTCTGCAATAGCTTCGTAAGCATCGCAACTTTCTGTAATTCTGATAATTGAGCTGTATTCCATTGGAGTTCTTGAATATTGCTCCAACGAACATTTGGCAGCCGTTGTATAAAAATATCTGTGTTTGAGATTCGGCATCGTTTCGCCTATCGGATACTCCGGACTGATTGCAACTTTGTCCGCTGAATCCTTTGGCATAAAAGAAGTTACATCCAAAATCATTGAGCCGCACCTGCCTTCTGCATAACGATTTGTAGAAATATCGCGGGCTGCGTCTACAAATTTAGAAATTAATTTTGCTAAATGGTTATTCTTGTATAATATCGATGTCATTTTTATTCTCAAATTTATGCAAAAATAGTGATTTTATTTAAATACAGCAAAATTTTTCTTTGTTTTTTTGTTAACTATAGTTTATCGTACAAAAAAAATCCCCGGTATTATTGATACCGAGGAACTTATATTTTGTCGTAAAATTTCAATTAAAATGCCCAATCGTTGATTGACGGTTCTTTTTCAACTTCGTCTTGAACGTCTTTTGGCAAATTAGCAAAGAAATCGATGTCTGTAAAAGTTTCAAGCTGGTCGATTGAAACGGCGTATTGCTTGATATTTTTCTTTTCGATGTCGGAGTAATAATTTCTGTGCTCAATCCAAAAACCGATGGCTTTGTATTTTCCGTTTTTAAGACACAAAATAGCCATAAAAAAGTATTTCGGAATTATCAAACCGGAATTGCCGTGGGTTTTGAAGTCAAAAATCTGAGCTTCTTTATCAATTGTTCCGCCTTTTACAACATAAAGTGTATCACGGAAATTGTCAGTATTCCAAGCTCTGACTTTTGCTTCCATATCGCCCCAAATACCGGCGTTGAGAGTGTTGTATTGAGGTTGCATGTTGGAATAGCAGAAAGTTTGCTTGTTCATATTAGAATTTTGCAAACGGTCGGCTGAAGGACACATGTGACCACGGTCGAAACCGCTACCTTTGTAATCTTCATGTACAGAACGATATTCGTCAGGAATTTCCTCATCTTCGTGCCAAGCATCGTCACCGCTACGATCTACAGTTTTTACGGTGTTACCTTTGTGCATCTGATAAGCTGTCCAACGCTGAGCGCGTTTGTTGCAATCCCATTCAAGAAAATAATTTACGCCGTAAGTTTTATCGGTTTTGGCAATAATGAGATTGTCACCGCCTTTTACCTTTGGACATTCCAAACGTTTTGAATAATCGATATTTTCAGTGATTGGTTGCGGCTCATCAGGGCGTTCTTCGGGAATAACCGTTTTGTCCCCGGAAATGATGATATCGCTTTCGGGCACGTCTTCGCACGACACCGCAAAAATTGCAATCACCGATAACAAATATTTAAAAACATTTTTCATGGTTAATTGTTTTTTTTATTAAAAAAAACGTAGAGACCTTGTGTGCAACGTCTCTACAAAAATTATTAATTTGACGGTTTAGTGCCGTAAGCTGTACCGTTGCCCTCTGCATCGTAAACAACTGCATAAGTAGGATCAAAACCTAAAATAGTAGCAGATTTTCCATTCTTAGTCTTAGTACAGTTAGTATATTTTCCGTAAAAAACAACCTTTTTTTGACCTGTTACACTATATTTTAAATTAGCCTTATTATTTTTAAGAGAACCATCAAGATTAATGTACAAACAATCATTTAAATTGTTTGCGGAAATGTCTGTTCCAATTACAACATCATATTGTGCATTTTCTTTTCCAAAAGGAGAAACTTTAAAAACTCCATTAGTATAATCAGCAGTAGCAGCACCGACAACATAGCCTTCAACCCAAACGTTATCTGTATTTTCTGCTAATTGTTTTACTTGTGCAATAGTTTTTGGTGTTACACCTTCGGGAATTAAAACTACAGGTTCAGATGTTCCATTATCTTCTTCAACTTTGAACGGTTTGATTTCCCAAACGCCGGCAGATTCTTTTGTACCTTTGTAATGGAATGCAATATGAACGGTTTTTCCTTTATATGCTGACAAATCAACTTTTGATTCAACATAAGTCCAATCTGAAGGCCATTTTTCAACAGTCAATTTTGTCCATGTTGCTGTTTCTGGATTTCCGCTATAATCTTCTGAAATTTCAACCGAACAATCTTCTTCGATTTTATTTGTGAAGTAGTTTCCGCCATGACTGAATGTCAAAAAGAGATTAGCACTATTAGTTAATTTAATTGCCGGAGAAATTGCGTAACCTTCACCTTCATAATTTTCAGCTGTTTTAGATGATGAAGCTTTGGACATCACTTTCAAACCATATTTAGAATCATAACTCCAAAGTGCGCTCAATTCACCAGCACGAGAAACTGTGTAGAATGAAAAATCACCGACATTTGAAGCAAAAGTTTCTTCGTAAGGCAATTCGTGTACCTTAGCTGTATTATCATCTGATTCAAATTTTGATGTTACTTTTTCTTTAGCCGGTGCTGACGGGTCGATTCCGGCTTCTTTATCGCCGATTTTTGCATATTTAACATCTGATAAGCCTTCATTGAAATTAAAATATTTACCAATTTTTGCAAAAAACAAAACCTCTTTTTTATAATTATCTGAGTTATCAACAATATTTACAAGTGTTTTAATATCCCCAGAAAGTCTTACAGCTGTTGAATTAAAATCTGATTTTACTGTATCCGCATCAGCAATCAAAACATTTGTTGCAATTGCACCTTCTGTTGTATACATGCCCTTATTATTGGTAACATATCCGACAATTACACCTTTTACCCAAACATAATCAGTTGGAGCAGTGTTTTGTTGGAGGTATGAGATGTTGTAAGGATTTTCTTTTGTACCATCACCGGCTGCTTCTGCTGCACGAACAGGAACAACTACAACAGGTTCTGTTACTGTAAGTTTTACGTTTTTGATTTCCCATGTACCGGCTTTTTCAGCGGTAGAAGTATATTTGAATGCTACTCTCAAACGTGATTCACCTGCGTATGCACTCAAATCAATTACGCCTGAATTTACAAAGGTAAAATTCTTAGGCCATGTTTTAATTTCGATTTCGTCCCAAGTTATACTATCTCTTGAAACCAAAACTTTGCAAGCCTCTGAAACTCCTGAATTATTTTCACCCGCAAAATAATTGCAAGCATGATCAAAAGTTAAATATGCAGTTGTTTTACCTGTTAAATCTACAGGAGCAGAAACTAACCAACTTTCTGATGCAAGGTTGACTTTGTTAATATAAGCAGTCGCAACCATACCATAACCTTTATCACTGACTTTCCAAATCTGGTCATCTTTTTCTGTTTTAACAACATTTACATATCGGAAGTCGCCGTTTGATGTAGTAAACGGTTCGTTGATTTCTGTTACAACAGGTTGAGGAGATGTGTTATCAAAGGCTTGAACAGCTGATGAATATTCTTTTCCGTCGATTTTTGCGTAAAATGTATTTTTCAATGCTTTTACACCGAAATATTTTTCTACTGTACCGCCAACTACAACTTGTTTTCCGAAATTGTCTTTGTTGTCTTTGAGATTCAATGCTGTACGGATTTTACCGGCAGGCAACTGAATAGGTGTACATTTTGAATAATCATTGATGTCAGCAGCTTCGGCAAGCAAAATGTTTGCCGGCTGAGAAACTGTATCACTTGGCACAAATACGCAACCGGTTTCAAGTTTTGTACCGCATACATAACCTACAATATAACCGGTGAGATATGCTGTATCGCTATTGGTTGCAAAATTTTGAATATCAGATACTTGAACAGGATTTTCTATTGTACCGTGAGAAACTGCCGGTTTGTCTTTATCTTGTTCAAATTGGATGTTGGGATCAACATACGGTAAAGTCTCATCAGTATCCACACATGACGGCAAAAATGTAATTGCTGTCATGGCTGATAACATAAGGGTATTAAATAATTTTTTCATTTAGATGTATTTTATATGGTTTATTTTCGTTTTTATGTTATTTAATCTTCATGTATTTTGACATCTGCTGCCGAACGTATTGCAATTTGCCATGTACTATTGAAAACTGTAAGAATTCCGGTAACGTCCAACTTACCTTGAGGCAAAGTGTCGTTAGCAAAATCGGCGTAACCGCTTGTTCTGACAACGAGTGATGTCGGCAAATCTTTGAAATATCTGTTTGTAGTGGTTTGATTCGGAGCGTAAACTGTAGCACCGTCGGCTTCTGAGAATGATACATTTTTCAATACAACCGGTTTACACAAATATTCACGTTTTAAATCGTCAACGGAATTTATTTCAATCGGAACTATTGGAGTGGCTTTGTTCAAATCGATGATTCTAAAATGTTCAGCCCAAAACATCGAACTCATTCTGCTGATAGAACTACCGTCGGAAACACCAAGTTGAGGAGTTGTACCGTAACCTCCGATAGACATCCCGTTCAAGTCGATAAGAATACGACCTGTAGGCGGCAAATATGTATACAAACTGTATTCGTCGATGCTTACGATAATTGCAGCAGTTTCGTCTTGAACAGCAATTTGTTTGTACAAATTACCGCCGATATCTGTACCACCAACTGTTACAAGAATTTGAGCGTCTTCTTCGATTTTTGCAACTTTATTATTTGTAATTGCGGATTCATATTTTTTCAGCAAGTCTGCAACTGTAATAATATTTTTGCAAACCAATGAGTTGTTGCCGTAGGGAAAATTTGAAATCGAACTGATATAAACCGGAGTTTGATCCCAATCTTTTTCACCGCACGAAACAGCAATCAACAAAACTGAAACTAATATAATATTTCTAAAAAATTTCATAATTCACTAAAATCTATAAACAACGTTTAACATCCCATTGATACCCCAAGCATAATATTTTTTGGGATTTTCAGAGAATTTGTAAGGTCTTTCCTCGCCTGTAGTTTTGTAATCAGAACGGCTCTGTTCGTAACCGCCGGTACAAATATTTGTGTTATTAAGAATATTTGTAAGCATAACTCCGGCATAAAGACTGCCATGTTTCAATCTGAAATTCTTACCTACAGAACCGTCAAGCATAAAACCGCCGTTGCCCTGAGCTTGTGCCGGAACATCGTAACTTGATGCTGATTCTGTTGTATGTTTTGAAAGATATGCGGTGTATCTTGCCATCGGTGAAAACGAAAGATAAATTCTGTCATAATAATTTCCTCTCAATTCAAAGAACCAACCTTTAAAATTGTAAGAAAATCCGGCAGAATAAAGACTGAGCGGACAGCCGTCTTCTCTCATACCTTTGGACATCACGATATCTTTGGAATATGTTACATTGTTGGAATTCATGTACATCACATCAGCATTGCTTAAATATTTTGCCTCGCTGACAGAAGTTAAAGCCGTAAAATTGAGGTTAGAAAGCAATTGAACGGTTAAACCGATTTCCGCACCGTAATAAGCCTTCTCAATTCCGGTCATAGAAACGTATGTAAATGAATTTTCGTCGTCATAATAGAAACAAGTCCATTTTGTAACATCGCTCATGTTGTAGTAGTATCCTGTAACATTTGCTTTGATTCTGCCGCTTGTATAAGCATAACTCAATTCAGCAGAAATTACTTGCTCACATTTCAAGTTGCGTGCAAAATCGTTGTTGATTTCAGGAGCAGCAAATGCGGCGTTGGCATTAGGAGCATTTTTTTCCCAACCTGCGCCAAATTCAATAGCATTACCACTACCGAGATTAAGAGCAACACCGCCTTTGATTCCGCCGTCCAAGAAACGCGCTTTGTCTGACGGACCGTAAGAACTGTTTGGAGCAAGACCGTTTTGCATTTTACCTTCGCGGAACATATCTGTATAATTGAGTTTCGCTGTAGCAAATCCGTGCAACAATCCTTTGTCTACAACATACGATGCCCATGAATACAATCTGTCAGTAAAAATATTGTAATCATAACCGAAAACATCACCTTCAGAAAGTTCTTGGTTAGGATATCTGTAATCGTACTGTACTTGAACAGAATTTTTCGGGAAATTTCTTGCTGCGTAATTATTGATATTGTGGAAATATTTTGCACCGAGCAAATCATACAAAGTTTGATAATGATTTGACTTGTCACGATAATAAGAAATACCTCCGGAAAGTACAGAATTTGGAGTTAAATTATAACGCAGAGAGGAAGATAAACCGGCTGAAATTCTGTCGGTATGAGATTGTACTTGATAATAAACGGCATCAAGACCGTATTCAGAAACTGTTTGATTTACGAAATAAAGTTTATTGAAATCAATATAACGGTTAGAATTCAGCGACCAATATTCATACGCTGTATTCCAATTTTCGAGACAAGATTCTGTTCTGTAATCAGAATTGTCGGAATTATAAACGTCGAAAAAATTGGAAGGCATCGATTTGTAATAATCCGGCGAAGGATTTGTTCCGCCGTCACCGTAAGAAAGTTTTGTGCTGGAATATTTTGAGTAAACTAAAAATGCCGAAGTTGTAACTTTCAGATTGTCAAACGGATTATAATCCCATGTAAGAATTGTAGTAGGGGCATAATCTCTTACAACTCTGGAGTTTCTGAGATGACCGTTGAAATATCCCAAATAAGGATTGTAATTGTTGGAACCTGCGAGGAAATAGCCCTCATCGGTAGAAGCTCCTCTGGAACCGCGCTCAGTAGGATTTCCGAACGAGACAAGTGAAACAGAGTTTTGCGGATTTATAATTTTCTCAGCACCAAGATAATACGACAAGGAATTGTAGAAAGCACCTTCAACATTTTTAAAACCCTTGAGAGCCGCATATCGTCCTGTGATATTTCCCGCAAAAGCCCAACCTTTTTCGTTGACACCACTTCCGTAAGTGTACATCAAACGTCCTGTGTAAGTTCTATTGGCAAGCGAAGCCGAGATTTTGTTACCTTGCGCAACCTGCGAAGGGCGGAAATTGTAATTCACAGAACCGGCAGCACCCGGCATACAAAAACTGTTGGCCTCAAACGGAAGTACATAATCGGAATTTCTTGAAATATTGTTAAGACCTCCGATTTGTGTAAAACGGAAATAACCTCTTTCCGGATCATTAACCATAACACCGTTGATATACACACCGTTGTACTTATTGTCCAGAGCCCTGAAACGGTAACTGCCGGCGCCAAAGGTCATCGACGCATTAGAGGTAAAAATGTTGTTAGCCGACCCGATGATAGTAGAAGTTTTACCATCACTATCATCTTCACCAAGTTGTGACTCTGTAAAAGTGAATGACGATTCATCCAACGACGGTACATTACTGTCTGATTTGATAGAATCATTCACTACCTGAGCCCTTGCAAATTGCGTGGACCACAAGATTGCAGATAGCACGATTATCTTTTTATACATCTCGTTATAAGTAAGATTAAAATGACATTAAATTATATGCAAATTAATAAAACTTTCCTCAGTAAAAAAATATTAAAGATGTAAAAAAAGTGTTAAAGTTAGATAAAATCTCAATCTAAAAATGTTCAAAAAGTACGAAAAAGGAATTATCGCGAAGGAAATCAGGTAAAAAAGGGAAATAATAGCATGAAAATAAAAAAATAAAAAATAAAGTTATTTATTGATTTTTATTGTTACTTTTGTGATGTCATTGTAATATCGCTAAATGACACAACCATATAATAAAGATTTTGTTATTTTCAAGTAACATTTTAATTGCGAAACCAAGGAAATGAAAAAATATTCCATAAATAAAAATAACACTTCTTATTGGAAATCAGATATCCAACAATCAGTTCTATTCTACAATGAATGGTTTCTGAATTTTGCACCGAAAACATATATCAACGCGAAACAAGAAGCATTTAATAGAATCGAAACAATATTCAGCAAAACAGACTTTTTTAATTCGATTTCATGCGAACTTTTAAAAACTGTACCCGAATCAATTACAATTTTAAGGATGTCTACAACGCCACCCTTGGCTCGCGAAAGATTGGCAGGATTGGCAGATGTACAAAAGTCGTTCATAATTTCAATGGAACAAGGACGGTTACCTCGGATAAATGAGATAGAACGCGAAAAATGTCTCAAAAGAATAATTGATATTATCAACAGACTTTTTGATACCAACATCATGCCATGGCTTAAAGATAAATCATTTCCTCACGAGATAGACAGATTATTGGCAAAAAATGTAATAGGAGACAGACTTTGCGACTCTCTGTCTGATCCCATAATTCGCAGTGAACAATAACGCAGACAACTTGAAACTATCAATTGCTATTTACAAAACAAAGGATACAAGTTTATAGCATCCAAAGATATAACAGATTTCAAGAGCATGGAGCAAGGTTCATTCTCTTATCATCTTAATGTCCCTGTTGTAATAGGCCAAGTTCGTACTGCTAACATGCCAATCGATGTAGTAATAATGCGTAAAACTGCTAAAGAAGGAGAATTGCCGATATTTATAGAATGCAAGTCAGCAGGTGATTTTACAAACACCAACAAACGACGTAAAGAAGAGGCTACTAAAATTGACCAATTAAAAAAAACATACGGAAATGATATAGAATTTATACTATTTCTGTGCGGATATTTCGATTCGGGTTATCTCGGTTACGAAGCTGCTGAAGGAATAGATTGGATTTGGGAACATCGTATTGAGGACTTTTTAAAAGCAGGTATTTAGATATGGAAAGTATAGAAAACAAACGTAAGGAAATGCAAGATTATCTCGACGCGCAAAAATCGCAGAAAGATCGCAATAAAATGGGACAATTTTCCACTCCATATCCGCTTGCACTAGACATTATGCGATATATGAGAAAAATTGTAGGAATACACAACGCATCATTTCTTGAACCTGCAATAGGAACAGGTGTATTTTATTCTGCCTTTAGAGAGACATTTAATATCAATAACAAAGTTCTTGGTTTTGAAATAGATCCTCTCTATTACAATCCGACCAAAAAATTTTGGGAAAATACTAACCTAAATATACGTTGCGCCAATTTTCTAACGCAACACCCTGATGAAAAATTTGATATGATTGTATCAAATCCGCCGTATATTCGCCATCATCATCTAACAAACGAATCAAAAACTTGGCTTCAAAACCAAGTACAACAAAAATTTAATATCAAAATTTCTGGACTTGCCGGATTATATTGTTATTTCATGATTCTTGCATCCGAATGGTTGAAAGATGGAGCATATTCTTGTTGGCTTGTTCCGAGTGAATTTATGGATGTTAATTACGGTGTTGCAGTAAAAAAATATCTGACAGAAAACGTACAATTAATTCAAATTCATCGTTTTAATGCAGAAGATTTACAATTTACCGATGCACTTGTAAGTTCGTGCATCGTAGTTTTACGCAACAATAAACCGACAAAAAATCATGAAGTAGAATTAACAATCGGCGGGGAAATCACCAATCCGGAAAAAATCAAAAAAATAAAAATTTCCGACATTAAACCGGAAGATAAATGGACAAATCTTTTTACAGAAAACGAAATCGATATATCATCTCAAAATGTACTCGGAGATTTTTTTACAGTAAAACGCGGAATTGCTACCGGTGACAATAGTTTTTTTATAATCAATGAGGAAACAATCACCCGTTACAACATCCCAAAACAGTTTCTACGTCCGATTATTCCAAGTCCACGATACATCAAAGGAAATCTTATCAACAATATTGAAGGGTTGCCAACAGTGGAAAAACGGGAATTTTTATTTAGTTGCAACTTACCCGAAAATATTTTGAAAGAGCAATATCCTAAAGTGTGGGATTATGTAAAAATCGGATATGAACGCGGAGTAAACAATGGTTACATTTGCAGTCGCCGCAAACCGTGGTATTCTTGCGAACAACGCGAACCCGCAACAATTATAGTGCCCTATATGGGACGCTCTGATAAAAAAAACAAATCATTCCGTTTTATTTTAAATACCTCAAAAGCAATTACAACCAACGTGTATTTATTGCTTTATCCAAAACCTCAATATGCTGAATGTCTAAATAACGAAAAAACACTTGCCGAAGTATGGCGTGAACTGAACGACATCCCTACTGAAAAAGTAACCCGTAACGGAAGAATTTACGGCGGAGGACTTCGTAAAATGGAACCGAGCGAACTTATGAGAACCCCGGCAGACTGTATTGCCCCTTTAATAGTCTCAAGAACCTCAAACAAACAACTAACATTGTTTGAATAAATCAAAACATAAAAAATAATCCCGCCGTTTAGGAATAATCTAATCGGCGGGACTCTCCTATCCTATTTGAAGAACAAAAATTGATGCTTGATTTTCCAACCTTCAGGAATACGTGACGGACCTTCGGATTCTGTAAGCTCGCGCGGACAACGGAATGTTCCGAAATTAGCGATGTCTTTTACCCAATCCTCGGTTGCGCCTGCCCAATCTTTGAAATGAACTTCTATTTCACTCAAATTGCGACAGCCTTCAAACATCCGCATCATACAATCTTCTGCCAAAAATTCTGCTACAATATCCGGAGCTTTTACAATACTTGTACAATGTGAAAACATCTCAGCATAACTTTCGGTTGAAACCTCAGTAGCAGGAAGTTGCGGGGCTTTTACAAGACTTGTACAATATGTAAACATCCCGAAATAACTGCGGTTTTCTACAGTATCGGCAGGCAATTTCGGCGCATCGGTAAGACTTGTACAATTTTCAAACATCTTTTCGTAACAACCTTCAGTAAGCAAAACGGCAGGCAAACTACCCGGACCTTTGGTAAGACTTGTACAATTTGTAAACATCCCGGCGTAACATTCTTTACCGAGAATTTTGGCGTCAAGTTTCGGACTGCGATTCAATCCGGTACAATCTTTAAACATCTGAAAATAACTGCGTTCCAACACAGAATCGGCCGGCAACGACGGTGCACTCATCAATCTTGTACAACGCTCAAACATCGAATTGTAACAGTTGGAAGCCAATTTTTTTGCAGACAATTTTGGAGCGTCACTCAAACTTGTACAGCCCACAAACATCTTTTCGTAACAAAAATCAGCCAAAGAATCCGCCGTAAGATTCGGACACGATTTTATACTTGTACAACCCAAAAACATCTTGCTGTAACATCTTGTACTAAGAACTTCGCCGCACAATTTCGGTGCTGTTTGAAGACTTGTACAACCCAAAAACATCCTTTCGTAACAACTTTCAAACAATTCGCGAGCCGGCAATGTTAATGCCTTTGAAAGACTTGTACAACCGAAAAACATCCCTTCGTAACAATGCGGGGCAAGTCGTTCGGCAACCAATTTCGGAGTTGAAACCAATCGCGTACATTCCAAAAACATCTCGTAATAACAACCGTTAGCAAGCTCAGCGGCAGGGAGTTTTGGCGCAACTTTCAGATTGTTGCAACCTTTGAACATCCAACGGTAACATTCATCTTTCAGCGTAGTGGCTGGCAATACCGGAGCCGTATTCAGACTTACGCAATTTTCAAAAAGTTGACGGAAACATTCCGGATTTGGAATTTCAAGAGTTTTGCCGCGTTTGTCAATCAGCGACATTATATTTCCACTCGCTGAAATCGAACCCGACATCGTAAAATATGTATAATCGTGATCCGAAGTGGAAAAACCGTAAGCGTTATCGCCTCTAAACCAAATTTTTTCGCCGGCTTTCTCAAAATACAAAGTGTCGCCGGAATACATCTTTATCCATTTCTTTCGGTTGTAACTGTATTCTACATCAGGCGTGTTGCCGTCGTCAGAGGTAATAAGTCCGATTGAGGAATTTGCTGAATTGGCAGTGAAACACAGATAGTTGGCTGCATTGGTAATCTCTTGAAATGTCAGAAATACCAACAAAAACAATAATATTTTTTTCATAATAGTTACTGATTTTTTTATATAATGCAAAATTAACCTAAATTCTTTTTGATGACAACATTTTCGATAAAATAATATTTAAATTGCTCTGTGATTGAAAATAATCCTTACTTTTGCGAAAAACTTCAAAAATCTCAATAAAAATGAAAAAAATATATCTCTTGGTATGCCTATTTGGCTTGTTATCAGTAAGTTTTGCCAGTGCGCAAAAACAATTTAATCTTTACGCGATAGGTTTTTACAATCAAGAAAACCTTTTTGATACAATTCATGACGAAGGTAAAAATGATTATGAATTTTTGCCAAGCGGTTCTTACAAATGGAACGCTTTGAAGTACGAACACAAAATTCAAAACATGTCAAAAGCACTCTCTGAAATCGGAACTGATATGCTTCCGAAAGTCGGTTGTGCAATTATCGGACTTTCCGAAGTGGAAAACTCTCATGTTTTGGACGATTTGATTAAACAGCAACCTTTGGCAGAGAGAGGTTACAAATATATTCACGTGGAAGGTCCGGACAAACGTGGTGTTGATTGCGCATTTTTGTACAATCCGAATCTTTTTACACCGGAAACTACAGTTTTGGTTCCTTACGTTTACGACCTTCAGGAAGATATCGACAAGGACAGACAAACTCGTGGATTTCTTACAGTTACAGGTACACTCGGCGGTGAAAAAATCGCAGTAATAGTTTGCCACTTACCATCGCGAGGAGCTACAAGTTATTACCGTGAACTCGGCGGCAAACAGTTGAAAGCCGTAAAAGATTCGCTTCAAAAAGTAAACCCGAAAATCAAAATCATGATTATGGGCGATATGAACGACGACCCGTTCAACAAAAGTATGGCGGAGGCTCTCGGCGCACAACGCGAAATTCAGAAAGTGGAACTGTTCGGACTTTACAATCCGTTTTGGAATACTTTGGTGAAAGACGGCAACGGAACTTTGTATTACAAAGGAGCTTGGAACTTGTTTGACCAGATAATTTTGTCACAAAATCTGCTTGACCAAAAACAAAACAAAAAGTACAAGGAGTTGACATTTTACAAGCATGCAATTTTCAAACGTGATTATTTGATTCAGCAGGAAGGCAAGTACAAAGGCGCACCCAAAAGAACAACTGCGGGAGGCACTTGGCTTGACGGATATTCTGACCACTTGCCGGTTTTGGTCTACTTAATCAAAGAAAAGTAAATGATAAATTTAAAAGAAATCTACGCCAGAAGCTACCGGTTGTTAGGACCTGAGGCAATGAAAAAGATGTCAACAAAAAAAGTAATAATCTTTGGAGTTGGCGGCGTAGGAAGCTGGGTAGCAGAAGGTTTGCTGAGAACAGGCGTTTACAACATCACAATTGTAGATGCTGACAAAGTTGCAATTTCCAATTTCAACCGTCAACTGATGGCTACCTCCAAAACCGTAGGTCAACCGAAAGTTTTGGCGATGAAAGAACGGCTTTTGGATATAAATCCTGATGCCAATATCGTGGCATTGCAAGAAATTTATACCGCCGAAAATTCGGAAAAATTTCATTTGGAAGACTACGATATAATTGTGGATGCCATTGACAGTCTGAAAGATAAAGCGGCTCTGATTCTAAATGCCTGCAAAACCAAAGCCTATTTTATATCGTCGATGGGTGCGGCACTGAAAATCGACCCTCAGAAAATAAAAGTTGACGAATTTTGGAAAGTGAAAGGTTGCCCTTTAGCCCGTGCATTACGCGGAAAATTCAAACACTTTCAAACATATCCCGACCGAAAATTTCTGTGCGTTTACAGCGATGAACAGCTTGAAAACAAAGGTATTGACGAAGTACCGCCAACCGAAAAATTATCATTTACCAAAGCACAAATCAACGGCTCGCTGGTACATATTACAGCAATTTACGGTTTTATGATTACCGGAAATATTATAAAAGAAATTTGTCTGGAATAAACTTCTTTTCTTTAAACAACGGAAAACACAGAAAATCAGAGTGTTTTCCGTTGTTTTTTTTATTTTAATTTGACTTTTAAACTATAAATCCATAACACCAAACCTCTGACAATCAAATAACTATCGAACGCAAGCCAAAGCGCATGATTTTGCCACGAATCACCGAAACAAAACCAAATTGCAAAATAAGTAACAGCCGCCCAAAAACAACACATCAACATGCTGAAAGTTTTGCCGAGTCCGATAAAAACACCGTCCCAAACAAACGCCGCAACGCCGCACATCGGCAACGCCCAAATCCAAATCAAATAAACCTTAGCAATTTTTACAACTTCCTGTTGGTCAGTAAGTAACGAAACGATATAACCGCCCGAAAAGAAATAAACAACAGCAAAAGCCACGCCGACTGACCATCCGAATTTAAACAACGATTTTATAGTTTGATTCAAACTTTCAAAATTTCCGGCGCCAAAAAATTTACCGCAAAGAGCTTCACCCGAGTAAGCAAAACCGTCAATAAAAAATGTAAAAATCATGAAGAATTGCATCAAAACAGCATTTGCCGCCAAAATTCCGTCACCCATTTTTGCGCCGGCAATCGTAAAGTAAACTGTAACGGCTACTACACAAATTGTTCTCAAAAAAATGGCAGAATTAAGTTTGAAAAATTTCAGCAATTCACTCAACATAAAAACCTGTTTCCAAACGATGTATTTTTTCAAACGCCCGAAATACTTTAACCAAAGTAAAAAACACAATATCAATCCCAACAATTGAGAACACATCGTGCCGAGAGCCACGCCTTTTACCTCTAATTTCAGTACAAAAACAAATATCAAACTAAGTACGATATTAACAACATTTTGTACTACCAAAATTACAAGCGGCAATTTAGTATTTTGCATTCCGACAAACCAACCTGTGAAACACCATAAACCCAACATCCCGAATGCGCCGTAAATACAGATATTGAAATATTCTGTAGCCCAGAATGTTACCTCATTAGAAGCATCAACAATCAGCATCGAAAATTTCAGAATAGGCACTTGCAACAGCACCAACAAAAGCGCGATACTCAGTCCGACAATTAGCGAGCGAACAAGCGTAAGAGTCGCAATATCAAGACGATGCGAACCATAAGCGCGAGAAGTTTCGCTACCCGTACCAAACCTCAAGAAATTGAAAATCCAGTAAATCATCGAGAAAATAGTACCGCCAACCGAAATAGCACCGATATAAACTTTGGAACCGAGATGTCCTGTTATAGCGATGTCAGCCAACCCCAAAAGCGGCACTGTAATATTACTAATTATCGAAGGAATAGCGAGTTTCAGTATTTGAGAATCAATTTTAGTCATTCTAAATCAACGGATTTAACAAAATTACTTGTTTCGTTACAGATTACGGCAATCCATTACGCCAACAATATTTAACGTAAATATCGTTCAAATAATATTTTTGTACGGATAAAATTAAAAATTTTCGGATTTAATTTTTGTGCGTTTTTTCGGATTGATATTTTGCAATTTATTTTTTAACGGGGATTTTTAAAACCTTTTCGGTTTTACACGCCCCGACTAACCGATATCACCGCGTCGCGGCTAAAAGTCATCAAACGCAAAATTCTCATCATATCGAATTTTATACATCTCCAAAAATTGTTTATATTCATCAATATATGAAATAGTTTCATGATGATTTTGTTGATTTCGTATATATTCGATGGTTTTGTCTACGACCGATGCACTAACCGAAAATGCGCCGTAACCGTCCTGCCATGAAAACCATTTATAATAATTTCCTTTCGACTTTATCCATTTGCTGGAATTGGATTTAATATATCTAACGAAATCAGCCAAACACATCGTTTTGGGTAACGTAAATAAAATGTGAACATGATCATTAATACCGCCGACAACCAATGGAATACTTTTCGCATTTGAAATTAATCCGCCAATATAAGCAAAAACTTCGGGTAAATCCTCTTCACGAATATATGTACAATTCTTTTTGATATGAAATACTAAATGGATATAAATTTTTGTTAATGTTGTTGCCATGCTTTTTTTTCTACAAAATAAACAAAATATATGCCTTATTTTTATCAATTTATCGACATCCAATTGTGTTTTCAAATAACACGTTCCCGTAAACCCAATTTTTCACCATCCGCACCAATGAATCACCACACACACAACCGCGACGCGGCGGCATAAAATAGCCAGGGCGTGTTGGCGCAAATGCGGCAATAACCCCCGGTTAACGTGTTATAAATGATTTCCGGATTAAATTTTTGCGTTTTTTTCGGATTGATATTTTTTTGGGAAAATTACCGTTTTTACACATCCCGTAAAACCCAATTTTAACCATCCGCACCAAACCAATCACCACGCACAGCCGCGACACGACGGCATAAAATAGCCGGGGCGTGTTGGCGCGAACGCGGCAATAACCCCC
>JAFXZT010000140.1 GCA_017541145.1 Bacteroidales bacterium
CAAAGACAGCGATATGGATTTTGCTCTTATGAAGCACGCCTACGACGGCTACATCATAGGCCGCGAAAAATCTATGTTTAATCCCAATTCGGTGATGCAGTCAATTTTGTTTCGCAACTACGACAGTTATTGGTCAAAAACAGCATCGTTTATGGCTATTGAAACCTACCTACACATAGATGCCGACAACGTAAGGTCAAAAATAATAGAGATGATGAGCGGCGGCACTGAGGTCATCGAACCGGCAAGTTTTCGCAATGATATGAAAAATATCCAAACAAGCGACGATGTTATGACACTTTTGGTGCATCTTGGTTATTTATCTTACGAACCTGAAACTCAGCGAGTAAGAATACCTAATACCGAAGTTGCCATTGAGTTTAAAAACGCTGTTAGTGTGGTAGGCTGGGGAGAACTCTCAAAATCGGTGGGAGCATCTCTGCGTCTTTTGGAAGACACCATCAACCTCAAAAAGGATAAAATTGCCCGTGCTTTCGATGATTACCATTTTGAGGCATCATCAATTTTGGAGTTTAACGACGAAAATTCAATGCGTTGTGCCATAATTTTGGCATATTACGCTGCCAAACCGTTTTACAATATATTTCACGAACTACCCACGGGCAAAGGTTTTGCTGATATTGTATTTATACCCTTGCCTAACTCTCAACGCCCTGCAATAGTGGTAGAACTAAAATACGACCAATCTGCCGACACAGCCATCAGTCAAATTAAACGCAAAGAATATCCCAAAAGTCTCAAAGGATTTTCAAAACAAATTATCCTCTGCGGCATCAACTACAATAAGTCTACATCAAAACATGAAGTGGAGATGGAGATAATCGAGTAATAGAAGAAAGTTATGTGCGTAAAAGAATATCAATTCACAAGCGGTAACCGCGGAATCTTCTCAGATTCAGAATATTTGTTTGATAATTATGTTTTACGTTACAAATCTGTAGAAAAAATGCCAAAACTATTCAATAATGAAAAGATTTTTTGTTGTCAATTTAAGTTTATTTTGTTTATTTGTTCTTTGTAATGTGATAAGATTATATGGTCAGGGAGATTACTTTTGTTTATATTTGCATCAAAAAAAACTTTGTGGTGTCGGTAAAACAGATTGTCTTAACTAAAAATTTTTACAACAAAGAATATTTACCAACAACACGTATTTCAAACTATTATTTGTATAATTAAACTTAATTTTTTTGCCGTCTGTTTACGTAATTCTCGCAAGTGGTTTCTTCTTTTTTATTTTCTTCGTTTCGATTTGTTTTTTCTTTTCAACTTATAGATTATTAGTGTTTTATGTGATTTCGTTTGTGTTTTAGTTTTGAATTGTTTATACGTAACTTCATTATCTTGACTAAGTTTTACACTTAAATCGGATTATCTTGTCTTGTCGGTTTTGATTGTGTGTTTACCTTTGCATCGTGATAAACAAGGAAATATTTAGCGATTATGAATTGTAACAAGACTTTATCATTTACCAAAATGCAAGGCGCCGGCAATGATTATATTTATATCGATTGCTTCAAAGAGGACGTCAGCGGTCTTAATATCAGTGAATTGTCACAAAAGATGAGTGACCGGCATTTTGGAGTTGGTTCTGATGGTTTGGTTTTGATTATGCCATCTGATAATGGTTGTGACTTGAGAATGAGGATGTTTAATTCCGATGGTTCTGAAGCTGAGATGTGCGGCAATGCTTCGCGTTGTGTTGCTAAATATGCTTACGATCACAAGATTGTAAAAAACAAGACATTTACGCTTGAGACCAAAGCGGGAAAAAAAGTTATTGAAGTTTTTTGCAATGACAACGGTTTGGTGGAAAAAGCTACGGTCAACATGGGAAAACCGACTTTGAAACCGATTGATATTCCGGTGAATGAATCCGGTGATATTCTCGTTGCAAAACCTTTGAAAACTTTTTCTCATGAATGGATGATTACATGCGTTTCGATGGGAAATCCTCATTGTGTTCTTTTTGTTGATGATGTAGCAAATGCGCCGGTTCATACGGAAGGTCCGGAAATTGAAATTAATCCCAAATTTCCGAAAAAAACTAACGTAGAATTTGCGCATGTTGTAAACCGTAATTTTATTGAAATGCGGGTTTGGGAACGTGGCGCAGGCGAAACAATGGCTTGTGGTACCGGCGCTTGTGCTACTCTTGTGGCTGCTGTTCTCAACAATCTTACTGACCGAAAAGCTACTTTAAAGTTGCTCGGCGGCAATCTCGAAATTGAATGGCGTGAGTCTGACAACGATGTCTACATGACGGGAGCTGCCGAATATGTTTTTGACGGCGTTTGGAGCATTCAGTAAACAAAAAGATGTCAAAAAAAAAGAAAGAAAGTTATAAACCAAATAAATAAAAATCAGAATTTTTTTCAACTAAAATGATACAAATAAACGAACATTTTGCAGAATTGCCTCAAAGTTATCTTTTTACAGAGATTGCAAGAAGAGTAAAAAAATATCAGGAAAAACATCCTGCTGCTGATATTATCAAAATGGGAATCGGAGATGTTACATTGCCGTTGCCGAAAGTTTGTATCGAAGCCATGCACAAAGCAGTTGACGAAATGGCTTACAAGGAAACTTTCAGAGGTTACGGTCCTGAGCAAGGTTATGCTTTTTTGCAAGAAAAAATCCGGGATTTTGATTTCAAACCTCTCGGAGTAAATATTGAGACTGACGAAATTTTCGTTTCTGACGGTGCTAAATCTGATACCGGAAATATTGTTGATATTCTTGGTATTGACAACAAAATTGCTGTTACAGATCCGGTTTATCCGGTTTACGTGGATACCAACGTGATGTCTGGACGTGGAGGCAAACTCTTGGAAAACGGTTGTTGGTCAAATATCGTTTATTTGCCAACCAATTCTGAAAACGGTTTTGTGCCGGAGTTGCCAAAAGAAGAGGTTTCGGTGATTTATTTATGTTTTCCGAACAATCCTACCGGTACTGCTCTTACCCGTGAACAGCTGAAACCGTGGGTTGATTACGCTCTTCAGCACAAGGCATTGATACTTTTTGATGCGGCTTATGAAGCTTTTATTACCGAAAAAGACGTGCCGCATTCAATATACGAAATTCCCGGAGCAGAGGAAGTTGCAATAGAATTTCGCAGCTATTCCAAAACAGCGGGTTTTACAGGTACACGTTGTTCTTACACCGTAGTACCGAAAAGTTGTAAGGCATACGGTAAAAACGGCGAAGTATATTATCTCAACGGATTTTGGAAACGCCGTCAGTGTACAAAATTCAACGGTACACCTTACATCATTCAGCGTGCTGCTGAGGCGATTTATTCTGCTGAAGGTCAGCAACAAGTAGCGGATATTATCAATTATTATCACGAAAATGCAGGTATTATCCGTGCCGGACTTTCGCAAAAAGGTTTTGAGGTGTTTGGCGGTGTAAATTCGCCGTATATTTGGTTCAAAACCGGAGAAAAAGATTCGTGGAAATTTTTTGACTATTTACTTGAAGAAAAAAATATTGTAACAACCCCCGGTGTAGGGTTTGGTCCTTCGGGACAAGGTTATATCAGAATGACTGCTTTCAATACCAACGAACGCACGTTGGAAGCAATTGAAAGAATTTAGTGAAATTTACTTTTATTAACTAAATATTTTAAGCTATGAAAAAAATCAATTTTTTTGTATCGTTGGTTGCTTTGGCGATGACATTTAGCACTGCCAATGCACAAGATCCGGACGAGGCAACAAGTCCGGAAGGCAGCGGAGATGGTTTTGGAGCAAGTGTTGACTTCACTACAACAACCATTTGGAGAGGAGGTTATCTTGGCGGAGCTGCTGTCCAGCCTTCGATGTCGTACAGTTTCAAAGGATTGGAAGCAGGGATGTGGGCAAGTACCAATTTCAGTGACGAAGCTTACAAAGAACTTGATTTTTATGTAAGCTATGCAATCGGCGGTTTTAGTGTTACTGTTACCGATTATGCGTGGGATATTACTGAAAACACTACATTGGATTATTTCGGTCCTTACAAGAAAACTCACAGACTGGAGGCAGGACTTGGTTTTGATTTCTCTGAAGTTTCTGACTTGCCGTTGTCCGTTGGTGTTTACACAATGGTTGCCGGTGCTGACAGAAAATCTGACGGTTCTGATAAACAGGCTCATCCTACTTATTTGGAACTCTCTTACGCGCCTTCGTTGAAAAACGGTTTCGACCTTGCTCTTACTCTTGGAGCAGCTATCGAAGACAAAAACGGTGCTTACCTTTACAGCGAAAAAGACGGTTTCAATTTTGTAAATGTTGACATCGCTTTGTCAAAAACTTTTGTAGTAAAAAGCGGATTTACAATTACTCCAAAAGTAGAACTTGCTGTTAATCCTACAGGTTTTTCAGAAGATCCGGACATCGCTTTGAAACACGGTGAAACTTCAATTCATTCTCACGGAAAGGCTGTAGCTTTGGCGGGTTTGAGCATCGGATTCTAATCGGCGGATTCGTGTTTTTAATTAGTATAAATAAGGCAATTAATAATTTTCAAACTTTTTACACTGAGACAAAAAAATATTCTGATTCGCAAATCATTTTTAGTTATAAAATTTAACAAAACAAAAATAAATGGCGGTTTATCGTCATCAAACTGTAAAATCAACAATAATAAACTAAACGGGCATAATGGAAAATAACGTATCATATAAATTGAGATTTTGGAAATTTGCGGTCACAATTTTTTTTGCTCTTATGTGTAAAGTTTGAGCTAAAATTTGAGTAATACGTAATACACTTACACTGTTACGTAATTTACTTAGAATGCATAAATAATCGGAAAAAAATCAATAAAGTAACAAAAATAACTTATACCACTATGAAAAAAATCGAAGCTATCATTAGAAAGACCAAATTTGAAGAGGTAAAAGAGGCTTTGCTTGCTTCTGACATCAATTGGTTTGAGTATCATGATGTACACGGTATCGGACAATCACGTCAGGACAGAATTTACCGTGGAGTTGTTTACAGTACAGATATCATTGAGCGTGTGGCAATTACAATTGTTTGCCGTGATGTTTGTGTTGAAGAAACAATCAATGTAATTCTCAAAACAGGTCACACCGGCGAAATCGGTGACGGACGTATTTTCTTGAGCGATGTAATCGACTGTTGGTCAATACGTACCGGCGAACACGGTGATACTGTTCTTCGTGACAAGAAATAATGTTTTTGTAATTAACTTCATTTTCTTAACATCTTATAAAACACTGAATAAATTATGTTACTAGATACATTACCAAGTGTTGCCGATACATTGGCAGCCGCTGCGGAAACTATTGTTGAAACAGTCTCAGAATCTGTTGCTCCCGCAGCCGAAATTGTGAAAGAAGAAGCAAAAGATACTGTTAACGGTTTGGATACTCTTTGGGTATTACTTGGCGCAATGCTCGTATTTTGGATGCAGCCGGGTTTCGCGCTCGTGGAAGCCGGAATGACCAGAGCAAAAAATACTGCCAACATCCTTATGAAAAACTTTTGTGATTTTATGTGCGGATCCGTTCTTTATTGGATTCTCGGATTTTCAATCATGTATGGTTCGGGCAACGGTTTTATCGGTTGGGACGGATTTTTCTTTATCGGTGCTGATTCCAACGTACCGGCAGAAGCTACTTTTATTTTCCAAACTGTATTTTGTGCAACAGCTGCTACCATCGTTTCAGGTGCAATGGCTGAGCGTACAAAATTCTCGATGTATTTTGTTTATTCAATTATAATTTCTGCTTTGATTTATCCGATAGAAGGACACTGGTCATGGGGCGGAGGTTGGCTTTCTGAACTCGGTTTCCACGATTTTGCCGGCTCTACAGTTGTTCACCTTTGCGGTGGCGTACTTGCTTTGGCGGGTGCAATTGTACTTGGTCCGCGTATCGGAAAATACGATAAAGATAAGAAATCAAAAGCTATCCCCGGTCACAGCCTTACACTTTGTGCGCTTGGCGTATTCTGCTTGTGGGTAGGTTGGTTTGGTTTCAACCCTTGTTCTACAGTTGCTGCTACAGGTTATGACAATGCAGTTTCGATGTCTCATGTATTTGTTACAACCAACATGGCAGCAGTTACAGGCGGAATTGCTGCATTGATTTACACTTGGGTAGTAGACGGTAAACCTTCACTCTCAATGGTTTGCAACGGCGTTTTGGCAGGTTTGGTCGGTATTACAGCCGGTTGTGACTGTGTTTCGATTGCCGCATCTGCTTTTATCGGTTTAGTTACATCTGTTGTGATGTGTTTTTCAGTATCATTTCTTGATAAAAAATGTCACATCGATGACCCTGTCGGTGCAGTTTCAGTACACGGTGTCGGCGGTATTTTAGGTACAATTTTTACCGGCGTATTTTGTGACGAAGTTTCAGTAGGTGTTCAAACTCTTGGAGCATTAGTAGTAGCAGCCTTTGCTTTCGTGCTCGGATTTGTTACTTTCTTGATAATTAAACATACCCACGGCTTGCGCGTAGATCCTCGTATTGAAAACGAAGGTCTCGATATTTACGAACACGGCGAGGCTGCTTACAACTAATTGTATTTTTTAGTAAATGCAACAAATTAGGGTCAGTAAAAAAATCTACTGACCCTTTTTTTTGACATTTTTTTTGATTTGAAAGTTCGTTTAAAAAGTTTATTTTATAAAAACTTTTTTGGAAATTCCGTGAGTTCTTACGATATAAATTCCGGGTTTTGAAATGCGGATTTCTTGTTGGTCGCGACCGCTAAATATGCGTTGTCCCATCATGTTGAAAACTTCTACCAAACCGTCAATTTGTTTCAGTACAATTATATTGTCGTAACTGTAAATCCTTGATTTCAAATCTTCTTTGTTGGTTGAAATTTCTTCTACTGCGGTCTGACGTTCAATAATTTCGATGTCGTAATTTACTTCATGACCGTTCAGTTGAATGCTCAAAGTGTATAACCCAGGAACTGACGAATCGAAATTTTTCACCATTTCGGGCGTTAAATCGATTTTGTCTTCGGTGTTGTTTTCGTAGACCACATAAAGTTGACCGCCGGTAATATCCAGACTTTCACCTTGATAATATTGCTTTTTCGTTGGAACAAGATAAAGTTCCAGTTTGGTAATTGCCATTTTCAAAATCATAAACGAAATCGGTGTTGAGTAACCTTTGTAATTTATAGTTGCGTCTACAATTCCCGGTTCCGACGATGAAAATCCGGAAATCATTGAACTTGTCATTTCGATTTCTTTGAAAGTTCCGTCGTTGTAATTCAGATGAATTGTGCCGCCGGTGATATCGAGAGATTCGCCTTTTACATAATCTGTTTTTGGTGCAGTTCCTAACGAAATGCCGGTTTCTTCTACAATTACGTTGATTACAAATGTTGCGGATTTGCCTGAATATGAGATTTTTACAGAAACAGTTCCGCCTTGAGTTGTTTTGAAACCTGATGCCATAGAATTTGTCATCTTAACATCTTCGGTGCTGCCGTCGGAATATTTTACAGTAATAATTCCGCCCGAAAGATCAAGACTTTCGCCGATGCCGTAAGTGGTTTTGGTCGGCATTTGTTTTACCGAAATTTTTGTAACAGTTTTTGTAGCTTGTTCGCTTTCTACGGGTGCAATTTTTGAAACCACATAGCCGAGTGCGCCAACAAGTCCGGCGTTGTAATCAATACCGCCTTCTGCCATTTGGTGATTGTCAACATCGTCGTTGTATTCGCCGTTGTTGCAAGAGCCGCCAACAAGCATTCCTAATTGTAAATACTTGTAACTTTCTGTAATATTGCTACTTGCCGTTGCTGCACTGCCGACATCCGAACGATAAAAATTTCTGTGATGAGGATGAAACGGAAATTTATTTGTGCCGTTGCCATTGACTCCCACAACGTATGAAAATTTTTGACTGTTGTTGCCGAGAATATATTCTACGGTTTTCAAAACTTTCTTATTTACAGTAGTTTCGCCCGAAAGTTTTGAGTACAAAGCCCACGCAAAAGCCTCGTTTGCCACATATCTCAACACGCCCCAATCAGATTGTGTAAAGGTAAGAACATCGTTGTTGCTCGGATAACTTTCCACGATATTTTTCAATGCTGACTTGGCTTGAGAATAATACGTATTATCCTCACCCATAGCGCAATAAGCGTAAAGAGCAATATCTTCGGTGTTGTTGTAATTCAAGACATAATTATGTTTGTAATCCGAAATCCATTTTGCAGTGTATTCATTGCATTTGTTAAGATAAGTTTTGTCGCCGGTAGCGCGGTATAGTTCGGCGCAAAGTATCGTTAAATCAGGCAGATATTTTTCCTTTGCCGGATAAAAATTGCCAAATGCCGATTTGGAATTTCCCATTTCGGTTTCGGTTGCAAATTGATACGCAATTTTCGCCTTGTCGAGATATTTTTTTGCCGTTACGATGTCGTAATCTTTGTACAATCTGTACATCGCTGCCAACGATGCGCCTGCCAAACTCGCCATAGAAGTAGCATTTGCAGTAGCCTTTCCGAAGTCGCGGGTGCCGTCGTATTCGCCGCCGTCGTTTACTGACATCGCCGTTTTCATTACCGAAGTGCACCAATGTAAGTGGTCTTTATCGCCGTTGCCTTTTTCGTAATAAAAAGTTTTTGCATCGCGAACAGATTTCATCATAAAATCGGCTGCAACCTTACATTCGTCCAAGATATCAGGAATTTTATTCGGTTTGCCTTTTTTGCTTTCCCAATCAAATTTTCGGGTCGAAATATATCCGTTGTAATTTGCAGAATACAAGTCGTAATAGCCTTGGGGAAATTCGCTGTAACCCAACAAAAGCATGTAAGCAGAATAATAAAAAGTTTGACCGAAAAGTACAAAATCACCGCAATCAAACCAACCGCCGTTGAGATTGTAACTACCGTCGGCATCTTTTGTAAAAGCTTTACCGTCAGAAGGATATCCGTTGGAATTTGCTTTGGATTTCAGCCAGTCGGGAGCGTCTGAATTCTCCCAAGTAAGGTCGTTTACAAGCCAATTGACATCAGTTTTTCCCATTCGTTGAGCTCCGTAAAAACGGGTGGTCATCCAGAGAGCTTTTTGATATTGTTCCGTTTCAAAAACGGGTGTTTGCGATTTCAGATTCAGACTTAATATAATCAGTAAAATCGAAAGTTTATATTTTTTCATTTGTTTTAGAGATTTATTTACTTTTAATTATATAGACGCAAAATTTGTGCTTTTTGTGTTTTAATAATTGTTAATATTTCCTTTTACGACTTCTTTTTGTAATATTTTGATATCGTATGAAGAAATTTTACTTTTTGTATTTTGCAGAAATACCGTTATTTAACTTCTTTTTTGTGTTAAATTTTCTTTTAATAGTTGAAATTTTTTTGGTTTGTATGAATAAAATTTTGTTATATTTGCGATTGAAATTATAAAAGGATTTGGTTAGTAATAATGTCTGCTAAAATTTCTATACTTTTCATTGTAAATCCGATTTCAGGAATCGGAAAACAAAAGAAAATTGAGAAGTTGATATCCCAAAATATTGATACTGAGAAATTTGACGTCAGTATCAAATATACAGAATATGCCGGACACGCAAGTGTATTGGCAAAAGAAGCTGTAGGAAATTACGACATCGTAACGGCAGTAGGCGGCGACGGTTCAGTAAACGAAATCGCGAAAGAACTTCAAAGCACCGAAACCGCGCTCGCAATTATTCCTTGCGGATCGGGCAACGGTTTGGCGAGGGCTTTGGAAATTCCGGTAAGTCCGGCTTTGGCTGTGAAATATCTCAACAAAGCTGAGTTTAAAACTATTGATACTTGCGAGGTTAACAAACAGTTTTTCTTATCGCTTGCCGGTGCTGGATACGATTCGGAAGTTGCAAGACGTTATCAGTTTTTGGACGGTCGCGGTTTCAAGACTTATTTCAAAGCCATAATCGGTTCTTTTTATAAGTACAAACCGTTGGAATACAGGCTGAATATAGATGGCGAAATTATGGTAAGAAAAGCTTTGCTCGTAACGGTTTGCAACTCATCGCAATACGGTTACGGATTCAAAATTTCGCCCGAATCGGAGCTTGACGATGGATACATGGACGTTGTAATTGTAAAAAAACCGCCGCTTTGGAGAGTGCCGTTTGTGCTTTTAAATATCATTTTGGGTAGAGCGCATAAGTCAAGATGTTTTGAAATTATAAAATGTAAAAACGTAGAACTTATGGGCAACAAAAAAGGTTGGGTAAACCTTGACGGCGAAACGGTAAGGCTTGATAAAAGTCTTGAGTTTGAAGTAAAAGAGCGAAACATCGTTTTGTTTTGTCAGCCGCCGCGTTTTCCGAATCCGAACGAACTTGTGAAAAAAATGCTTGAAATGCAAAAAGCACAGTTCAGAAAAACCAAAATGCAGATTACTAAAGCTGCCAAGGAAGTTTCAAAAGTTACAAAAGAAGTAACTCGCGAGATAAAATCCACTTTCGACAAAGACCGTCGGCACGATAGTAATCAGTAGTTTTTGTTGACATCTTTTTTTTTTGACTGAAATTATATTTGCGGATGTCTAAGCATCCGGATTATTAGCTGAAAATCAAACTAATATAGCTGCTAAAAATTGCAGCATTTGTATAAAATTTATATTTTTTGCGGGGTGATTTTTGTAGTTACAAAAGTTACAAAAACATCTCCGGATAAAGCAACCTGATTAAACTGTAATATTATGAAAGTAACACCTAAAATGGAATTTTGGTCGGCCTTTAAAAAGGTGATGTTTTACGACTACGCCAATTTTACAGGTCGCGCACGCCGGAGCGAATTTTATTGGTATTATTTCGCTTTGATAGTAATATTTGCGTGTTTTGCAATGCTGTGTCATATTCCGGCATTGTTTTTCTGTTATGTAAACGACGTTGAAAAAATTACACTTTTCAGCGATATTCTCGTATGGTTTTATGTTGTTTACAAAATAATAACATTAATACCTTCTATGGCAGTTTCTGCCCGTCGTCTTCACGACATCGGATATTCCGGTTTGGCTTCATTATTTTGTCTGATACCATTTTTAGGTTCGGCAATTATTATGATTATTTGTATGAAAGATAGTCAAGTCGATGAAAATAAATATGGTATATCGCCAAAATATTTCGATGAGGAAGAAGAATTTTGTTATATGTAAATTTTTTTCATTTGATTATATGGATTTTGGGCATTCTGTTCTTTGGGACGGAATGCCTTTTTTATTGTATTGCAACAAATTAAATTATTCTAATTTTTGTATAATTATTTTCCCAACACTTTTTTGATTTCATCTGTTGGAACGTTAAGTTGCACAGCGATTTGTTCGGGAGTAATGCCGGCAGCCGAAAGTGCTTTTATTGAGTTTGCCATTATTGTCGCCAACTGATTGTCTTTTGCTGCCAGCTGATCGTCTTTTGCCGCCAGCTGATTTTGTTGCTCTTCAATTTGTTTGTGTTGATTGGAAATCATATCTTTAGCTTCGTTGAGAGCATCGGTGAGTTCTGCACGTTCGTAACGGATGCGCTTGAATTTGCGCTCCATTTCTTCCTCAAATTCTATCTTGCCGCGCATATCCTCGTCAACGGTGGCTTTGTAGAGCCTCGTTATCAGTGTCTTGTAATCATCCGAAGAATCTTTGAATTCATCTATGTTTATGTATCGAGGATTGTCCTTGTCGATTATCTGTCGTTGGTCGAAGATGCTCAGAAGTTTTTCTACGTGTTTTTTGGGTTTGTCAGCCAAATGCGGTATCTGTACGATATACAAATCGTGCGTAAGTCCGTTTGGAAATTCGTGATGTCTTGGTATTTCGACGACCTTGCCGTCCAAGTCTTCAAAAATATATTTACCTTTCAAGACCGAATATTCCAATCCTGTACCCAATCCGTGTCCTAAGATGTAGATTGCGTAGATGTGCATTGGTTTCAGAATCGTGTATTCCTCGTCCTTGTTGCGGCGTTTTTTGGTGATTTTTATTGTATTTGCCTCGTTCTGATATTGACGTCCGAGGTATTTTCTAAACCTTACAACCTCTTCTTCATCAAATGCTTTTTGTAGTTCGATTGTAACCACCTCTTCCTCTTTGCTTTTTTTGTCAACAATAGTGGCGCAGAAATCCAATCGGACGATTTTTACATCATCTTCCGTTACGATAGTGTAGTCGTTGTTTTTTAACGATAGGACTTTTATCTTTTTGTCCAAGATGCTGCCTAAAAGTACTTTAGCGGCTTTGTCGTCCTCCATCAAGTACTTAAACACTGTGTCGTATATTGGATTATAGACTTTTACCATAGTTGCAAAAATTATAAGGTTTTCAACGATGCAAAGGTAAATTTTATCTTGGAAAAAGGCAAAAAAAATCTTTATTTCGCAAAAGCATTATTTCCTTGTTCGTGTCGTAATTTTCTGAAAAATTTCATTTCAACCTTAAAATAATTGAAAAATATTTGTGCAATTTTTTGTGTTTTTACTCTTAGTTTTTGAAGAGTTTGATAATTTAAAAAAATAATAATGTAAATCCCTTAAAGTTTTTTTCAATTCGATATTAGACCAAATGGCATTCCTATTTTTTTGAGGAATGCCTTTTTTGTTTATATTTGCTGTTTTCATTACAGACCTTTTTATCTATTACTATGAAACTTAAGCATTGTTTTATTATTGGAGCAAGCATTTTACTTGCCTCATGCGGTAAGAATTCTAATTCGCCGCAACAAATTACTAATCAGGCATCTCCTGAAATGGAACAGTTTGTTAACGATCTGATGTCAAAAATGACTTTGGAGGAAAAACTGGGTCAATTGAATCAGCAGGTAGCCGGCAAAATCAATACCGGAAGTCCGCAAGATACCGAAATTGGTCAGGCATTGGTAAACGGCGAAATCGGTTCGGTTTTCAATGTAATCGGAATCGATCAAGTACATGAACTTCAGCAGGTTGCAGTTGAAAAATCTCGACTTGGAATTCCTCTTTTGGTAGGAATGGACGTTGTACACGGTTATCAAACTATTTTCCCTGTTCCGCTCGGATTGTCATGTACTTGGGACATGGAAAAAATTGAAAAATCAGCAGCCATAGCAGCCACAGAATCTGCGGCTAACGGTATCGCTTGGACTTTTTCACCGATGGTTGATATCAGTTTGGATGCGCGTTGGGGACGTCAGGCGGAATCTGCCGGCGAAGATCCTTATTTGGGTTCGCAAATCGCTAAAGCAATGGTTCACGGCTATCAAGGCGACGATTTGAAAGCCGATGACAAAATTTTGGCTTGCGTAAAACATTTTGCTCTTTATGGTGCAAGTGAATCCGGACTTGATTATAATACTGTGGATATGAGCCGTTTAAGGATGTTCAATCAGTATTTTGACCCTTACAAAGCAGCAGTAGAAGCCGGCGTCGGTACTGTGATGACAAGTTTTAATATCGTGGACGGTATTCCCGCTACGGCTAACAGATGGCTTTTGCACGATGTTTTGAGAAAACGTTGGGGATTTCGCGGCATGGTAGTTACTGATTATGCGTCAATTGCGGAGATGCAAACTCATGGCATGGGCGAACTCAAAGAAAATTCGGTTCGCGCTATCAAGGCGGGTACTGATATGGATATGGTGTCACGTGGTTTTATTTCTACGTTGAAAACTGCTCTTGATGAGGGACTTATCAGTGAATTGGATATTAATAAAGCTTGTCGCAGAGTTTTGAATTGTAAGTACAAACTTGGTTTATTTGACAATCCGTACAAATATTGTGACGGCAAAATTTCTCAAGATGTAACATATTCTAAACCTCACAAAGATTTTGCGCGTGAACTTACTGCCGAAAGTTTTGTACTTTTGAAAAACGAGAACAATCTTTTGCCGTTGAAAAAATCCGGTACAATTGCTTTAATCGGACCGTTAACAGAGGCTCGTTCTGATATGGCGGGCACTTGGTCGGTGGCTCAGGATTACGAAAAATATTCTACAATCAAAGAATCTTTCGAAAAATATCTTGACGGCAAAGCCAAAGTTCTTACAGCTCAGGGTTGTAACTTGTTGTCGAATGCTAAAACACAAAATATAATTCAGCAGGGACACGGCACACAACCGATACCGCGTGTAGATGATGCCAAAGCATTAAAAGACGCATTGTCAATTGCAAAAAAATCCGATGTAATTGTTTGTTGCTTAGGCGAATGTGCTTGGATGAGCGGTGAAGGTACATCAAGAAGTAATCTCGAATTGCCTGAGCCTCAGCAACATCTTTTGAAAGAACTCAGTAAACTTAAAAAGCCGATTGTACTTGTAAATTTTGCAGGTAGAGCTACCGTTCTCAATTGGGAAAGTGAAAATATTCCGGCGATACTCAATGTTTGGTTCGGTTCTGAAATTGGTGATGCGCTTTGTGATGTGATTTTCGGTGATAAATCTCCGAGCGGAAAACTCACAGTATCGATGCCGAGAGCTACATCGCAATTGCCTTTGTATTACAATTCATTGATTTCGGGTCGTCCTGTTGCCGACGGAAATCCTGATTATATTATTTTCAATTCCAATTGGCAAGATGTTTCCAACGGTCCGTTGTATCCGTTCGGTTACGGTTTGAGTTATACAACATTTGAGTATTCTGACATCAAACTTTCTGCGCCGGAAATGATTGAAATTGGTTCAATAAAAGCATCGGTTACTGTTACAAATACCGGAAAAGTTGATGCTGACGAAATTGTACAACTCTATATCAGAGATATTTACGCTTCGATTTGCCGTCCGATAAAAGAGTTGAAAGATTTCAAACGTGTTACAATAAAAGCCGGAGAATCTGTGGAAGTGGAATTTGAAATTACAAGTGATAAACTTAAATTCTACAATTCTGATTTGGATTATGTAATTGAAAAAGGCGATTTTGAATTGATGATCGGTCCAAATTCAAGAGATGTTAAGAAAGTAAATTTCAAAGTAATTTAGTTCTTTTACTATTTGCCACGGAAAATACAGGATGTACGTAAAAAAATATGATTTAAAAAGTTCTGTGTTTTCTGTGGTTAAAAAAATGTGTAACTTGAATTTTTGTAACGATGTATGTAAAAAGAAGTTTGACAATAATTGAGGCTGTAAAAGATTGTTTTACGAATTACGTTAATTTCAAAGGTCGTGCAAGAAATAGTGCATATTGGAAATTTTTTTTGTTCAATGGTTTGGTATTAATTCCGTTATATGCACTATTGATTTTGGGATTGTGTACTAAAACAGAGATATTGATTAATATTTGTGCAATATTAATTCATTTGTACATTTTGGCAACTATTGTACCGACGATAGCTTTATCTGTCAGACGTTTACATGATACCAACAAAAGCGGTTGGCTTTATTTAATTAAATTCGTACCTTGTGTTGGTAGTATTATTCTTTGGATTTTGTTAGCACAAGATAGTGACTGTTTTACAAATCGATACGGACCTTCTGACAAATACTTTGATGACGAACCGCAAGATTTGTAGATGTTAACATAATAGAGAAAAAGCACTGAAGTTTGAAAAATTACTTCAGTGCTTTTTATTTGTTGATTATTCTTCAGCGCACAAATTTACTAAAACTTCTGCTGCTTTGCTCATTTGCTGAAGTGAACACCATTCTTTACGCGAATGATAATTGTGACCGCCGGTGAAAATATTTGGCGTTGGAATTCCCATTTCTGTAAGTCTTGAACCGTCTGTACCTCCGCGAATTGGAACTATTCTGGGTTGAACATCTGCTTTCTTGTAAGCATTGATAAGTCTGATTACTACACGCGGATTTTCATCCATTTTGCCTTTCATGTTGGCGTATTGAAATTTGTGTTCCACTTGAGCTTTGCCGTGGAAACTCAATGCCGTAGAATTTGCCAAAATTTCAATAAGTTTTTTACGGTATTCCATTTCTTCGGCATTAAAATCTCTCAGAAATACAGTTACTTTTGCCGATTCCATCGAACCTTCAATACCCATCGGAGCATAAAAACCTTGGTAACCGTCGGTAGTTTCGGGAGCTTCTTGCAACGGTAAATTTGTTACAAAACGAGCTGCCATTGTTACGGCGTTTACAAGATTCGGACGGCCTGAGCCGGTGTGAATTGCGTTGCCGGTGAATGTAATTTCGGATTTCCATGCGTTGAAACATTCAATTTCCAATTCGCCGATGTGACCGCCGTCCACAGTGTAAGCCGATTTTGACTTTATCATATCAAGCGGTACATGATCCATAGAATGTCCGGTTTCCTCGTCGGGAGAAAACATCACTTCAATCTTCGGATGTTTGATTTCCGGATGCTTGTTCAAAATATCGATTGCGGTAATAATTGCAGCAATTCCGGCTTTGTCATCAGCTCCCAAAAGTGTTGTACCATCGGAAGTTATGATAGTTTCCTTGTTGGCAATTGCCTCTTTGAGTTCGCGACCTTCGATAAACAATCCGTTTGGAAGAATCAATTTGTCGTCTACATATTCTTTCCAAACCAAGGGATGAATATTTTCGCCGGAAACATCTTCGGCAGTGTCGATATGCGACATCAAAAGTATAGAATCTTTGTCTTCAAAACCTTCTGACGCCGGCAAATATCCGTAAATGAAACATGTATCGGTGATTTTTACATCCTTGAGTCCGAGTTGTTTCATTTCCTCTTCAAGAATTTCTGCAAGATCAAACTGACGTGTTGTTGACGGGCATTTACCTTTGTCAGCAACCTCAGAATCTGAAGTAGTCCAGATTTTTACATATTTTAAAAATCGCTCTAAAAGCTCGTTGTTGTTTACTAACATCTCTATTTTGATTTTTTTAATTACAATACAAAATTATGCAAATTATTGATATTTTTATTAGTGTCCGAGAAAAATTTGACAATACGCTCCCAAGCCCTCTACACATACCTGGAGGGCTTTTTTTTGATTATAAATTGCAAAGGGTTAATCTTTTGCCGAATAAGCTGTCCTAAATTCGAAAATCAAGTCTTG
>JAFXZT010000141.1 GCA_017541145.1 Bacteroidales bacterium
AATTTTGCCTTGAAGTTGTACATAGGATTGAATGTTTTTTTTATTTTTGACACCTTTAAATTACTGAAAATCCGTTAATTGTACAACTTTTTTATATAAATTTTTTCTTAATTATTATAAATTTTTATTCCGCCAATGGGTGGACATAATTTGATGAACTTTGTGAATACTTGGTTCGTTGATATTCCATGTTATTACGATTACGATCCGTGTGCAAATATGAAACGTCCCGTAATTAAATAATTTTTTGTTTAATTCAAAATTTTCTGAAATTCAATTTGATTTTGCCAGCCGTCTTCGTTTCTGTGCCAATCTTTCAGAAAACCGCATTGTTCATAGCCGCAAGATTTGAACAAGGCGATGCTCGCAAAATTATTTTCGTCAGTGCGTGCATACAGTTGGTGAAGTCCGAGGATTTTTTCGCAATATTCTGCTATAAGAATCAGCGCATTTTTAGAATAACCTTTCTGCCGGTTTTGCGGTTCATTGATGAGGATTCCTATTGAGGCTCTTTGGTCAACAGGTTCATAGTCAAAAAGATCAATTAAACCTACAATTTTTGCTGTATCTGTTTCTGTTATTACAAGTCGCAACTGTCTGGTACTGAAAATATCTTTTTGAGATTCTTCCAAAATATAGTTGTTGAGAGTAAATTTGGAGAGAGGGGCTATTGTGGAACTTACTTTCCATATTTCCGGATTGTTTTCCCAATAATACAATAAGTCAATATCTTCGGGCTCCAATGCACGGAGAGTTACTACGGAATTTCTTAACAACATGGAAGTAAATTAAAATTAGTTGTTTTTCAATGCGTCAATCAATCCATCCGGAATTGTGATTTTGATGGTATTGATAGTATCGTTTTCGCTGAGAACTTCGGCGGCGTTTAGCGGTACGAGAATTTCTTCGTTGAAGGAATTGTGAATGATAATCAGCGGATTGCCGGGTATATCATCGATATCAATAATTTTACCCAAAAGATTATCGTTTTGGTCGTAAACTTCCCAATTTCTGTATTTGAAAATTTCTTCTTCGTCGTCTTCGGATTCGTAAGAAATCAAATCTTCGGTAGCTACATACAAATCTTTACCCATAAGATTTGCGGCTTCAGTATTTGAGTTGATATTATCGAATTTCAACGAAATTTCACCGTTTTTTTGGTAAAAAACAGAGTCATTGTCAATAAAAAACGGAACCAAGTACCCGTCAGTTTCAACGAGTACAGGTTCCGATTCATTAATTTCATAATCGAGGGATTGTGGTTTCAACACAATATCCCCTTTAGTGCCTTTAAATGCAGCGATAGAGCCAAACTTAGTTAGATTGGCCTTGTCGAAGTATTTATTCAGCTTTTGCTTCATCAGTTGCAGGAGCTTCAGTGTTTTCAGTTTCAGCAGCTTTAGCTTCTTCAGCAGCGGCTTTAGCAGCAGCTTCGGCTTCAGCTTTCTTTGCATTGATAGCTTCTTGACGAGCTTCTTTTACTTTTGTTTCAGCTTCGAGTCTCTTAGCATCAGCAGCTTTTTTAGCTTCTGAGTTAGCGGTTTTCTTAGCTGCGAGTTTGTTTTCTTTGTCAGCAACCCAAGCGTTGAATTTAGCTTCAGCTTGTTCTACTGTCAAAGCACCTTTCTTTACTCCACGGAGCAAGTGGTCTTTCAACAACACACCTTTTGTAGAGAGGAGTGTTCTGCAAGTATCGGTTGGTTGAGCACCTGTTTGAATCCAATACAAAGCTCTTTCGAAGTTGATATTGATTTCAGCTGGAACTGTGTTAGGGTTGTAAGTTCCAATTTTTTCTGTGAATCGGCCATCTCGTGGCGCTCTTGAGTCGGCAATCACTATTGCATAGTGTGCGTAGCCCTTCTTTCCGTGTCTTGCTAATCTAATTTTAACAGGCATTTTTCTTAATTAATTTTTTATTAGTTATTTTGTGAAAAATTTCACGCGGCAAAATTACGGATTTTTTTTGTTTCCGCAAAATATTTTTTATTGATTTTCAGAAAAATATTTCAATTCTATTTTTCCGTTGCTCATTTCGGCGTAAGGCGCTATTTTGTACCATACTCCGGTGTTGATATAGGTTTTGTTGTCACCCAAATCGTATTTTTTTTCGATATGCCGATGTCCGAAAAGATAATAATCTGCTTTTACTTCCGGCATTATCTTTCTGATATATTTGATGATATGCTCGTCTTCGTCGCTAAATGGAAATGTTTCTCTCGAATAGCCGTCGCGGTGTTTGCTCCATGTAAATCCTATCCACATCGCAAAATTCGGATGGAAAAAGTTTGAAAATATAAATTGACATATTTTGTTGGTGAATACCCATTTTATGATATTGTAACTGAAACTTTTTGCACCCAATCCGTCGCCGTGACCGCAATAGATTTTCAGACCTTCTATTTCAAAGAGTTCGGGTTTGCTGTAAACTTTTATTCCGAATTCGTCTTCCAAATAATGATATTGCCATACGTCGTGATTGCCGGTGAAATATATTATTTCTACTCCGTCGTCTCTCAGTTCGGCAAGTTTGTTGAAAAATCTGTAAAATCCTTTGGGTATTACATTGTTCCATTCGTACCAATAGTCAAATATATCGCCCAGTAGATACAGCCTTTTTGCGTGAGGCTTTATATAGTCGAGCCAGCGGATAATCTTGCGTTCTCTTTGCAGAGAGATTTCCTTGTTTGGCGCTCCCAAATGGAAGTCTGATGCAAAAAAGTATTTATCGTGCATATTTTGTTAAAAAAAAATGTTATTTAGAAAACTCGTTTTACCGATTGAGCAATCAAACTAAGGTCAGCCAAAGCAATTGCGGCTGCGGCTTCCAATACTGGCGGAACTCTCAATGCAATGCAAAGGTCGTGACGTCCAACGATTTCCAACGGCTCTACTTTGCCATCTTTTATATTGAAAGTTTCTTGGGGTAACGATACCGACGGTGTGGGTTTTACCGCAATTCTAAAAACGATGTCGTTTCCGTTTGTGATTCCTCCGTTGATACCTCCGGCATTGTTGGTTTCGGTAGTACCTTTGCTGTCAATGATATTGTCGTTGTTTTCTGTTCCTGACATCTTTGCGACCTTGAATCCGGCTCCAAATTCTATACCTTTAACAGCCGGTATCGAAAATACTGCGCTGCTGATTGCGGATTCTACACTTCCAAAAAACGGTTCGCCAAGTCCGACGGGTATATTTGTGATTTTGCATTCTACAATACCTCCAATCGAGTCTTTTTTCTCTTGGGCAATTTCTATTGCTTTGTCAATATCAGTCATTCCGCCTGCTTCAAGGATATTGGCTTCAAATTTCATAGGAGCGAGCATCTTTTTTGCGATAACTCCTGCGGCTACAAGACCGAGAGTGATTCGTCCCGAAAAATGTCCGCCGCCTGTAAAATCATTGTAACCGCCGTATTTCAGTCTTGCTACAAAATCTGCATGCCCCGGTCTCGGATGGTCAAAAAGTTGTGAATAGTCTTTACTTTTTGTATTGTTGTTGCGAAAAAGTATTGCGATTGGAGCTCCGGTGGTTTTCCCGTTGAAAACTCCCGAAAGTAATTCCGGAAGATCGTCTTCTTTTCTTGGGGTTGTACCTTTTTTGCCGGCTTTTCTGCGTGCAAGATCTTCAGTAAAATCATTGGCAGAGATATTGATTCCTGCCGGACATCCGTCTACTACTATACCGATTCCGTTGCCGTGTGATTCTCCGAATATGCTTATTTTAAAGATGTTACCAAAAGTATTCATTGTTTGTTAATTGTTTCTGTGTTGCAAATGTATTATTTTTTTTGTTATTGTTTTAAAATTTTTGTGATGATAAATAAAACTTTCTTTGAGTTAACTCAAATTTTGCATTCCAGAAAACAACATAATCGCTGCATAAACCGCTATTTGCAGTATTAAAATTTTTTATATTGAATTGTTATTTAATATGACATAGTTTTACTATGCAATGCTAATCCAATTGATGTTATTATCTAAACATTTTGTATTAGAGGTAATTACAATTATGTGTGTATTTATTGCAATACCTTATGAACCTCTTCAATAGAGATTTTAAGAGTTTCTGCAATTTGCGTATGATCAACACCTAATGATGACAGCATTTTTATTGATGCCGCAAGTTGTGAGTCTTTGGCTTCGATTTCTTTGTCTTTGGCCTCGATTTGTTTTTTACCAGCCTCGATTTCTTTTTTGCTAGCTTCGATTTCTTTTTTGCTAGCCTCGATTTCTTTTTTGCTGGCTTCGATTTCTTTTTTGCTAGCTTCGATTTCTTTTCTTTTTTCTTTCAATTCATATTCGAGTTCTTCGCGTTCGGCTTTTTCCCATAGAGCTTGACGAATTAATGAATCTTCATAGTCGAGGTCGCCGCGAAGTTGCTCGTTAACAGTAGCATGAAATAGTCGTCTGAGGATAATATTGAAGTCGGAAGAATCGTCTTCGTCTTCGTTTAAATCTACAAATTTTGCATTGCCTTCCACCTTGTAACGCTGGTCGAAAGCACGAAGCATTTTCTCTAAAGGACGTTTCGGACGTTCTGGCAAATGCGGAATTTGAATGATGTACAAATCGTATGTCATACCGTTGATGAATTCGCTTTTTGTCTTGAAATTCAGAACGTTATCGTCTTCATCGGTAAATACGGTACGACCCTTTATCAACGGATATTCGTAATCTTTGCCAAGACTG
>JAFXZT010000142.1 GCA_017541145.1 Bacteroidales bacterium
GGCGCAGTTGATTTTTAGAGAAAAAGTAACAGAAAGCTTTCTGCATTATTGTTTGATTATATCAAGAATTTTCTCGTACTTTGATGCAAAGTTATTTGTGACAGGAGAGGCTTACTTGAGCATATATGGAAAATCGGACGACAGTAGTGTTTGAAGGAAATGGAAACATTGTAAGTAACATACAAAATGTTACAGAAAATGGTCAATTAAATGAGTCCCAAAAAGAAACACGGGAATATATCAGAACCCATGAGGGATGTAATACAACAATGATTTCGAATGGGTTAGGAAAACCGTTTAGAACTATTGACAAACACATACAGTTTATGATTGCTACAAAAATTATTGAACGTCGTGGTAGTAAAAAAACTGGAGGATATTATATTGTTTAAAAAGAAGAAGTTAATATTGAGGAAAAACAGAAAGTAATCATAAAATGCCAGTAGACAACAAGAAAGTAGCTAAAAACACATTATTCTTATACTTTAGAATGATTCTGATGATGCTTATAAATTTATATGCGTCAAGGGTTATTTTGAAATTGCTTGGTGTTGAGGATTATGGTATTTACAATGTGGTTGGTGGCGTTGTTACACTTTTTACATTTGTAAGTAATGCAATGATGGCTGCCACTCAACGATATTTAAATGTTTATATCGAAAAAGGTAATCCAGAAGATACGAAAAAAATCTTTAGTGCATGTATAGTGATACATATAGTCGTGGCACTGATCGTTATTTTATTGTCCGAAATAGCGGGATTATGGTTTATGTATAAGAAAATGGTAATTCCAGAAGCAAGAATGGACGCCGCATTTTGGACATTTCAATGTTCTGTGATATCAACGGCAATAGTTGTTTTTTCCTCGCCATACAAAGCTATGATTGTCGCTTATGAAAAAATGAGTGCTTTTGCTTATGTATCAATAATTGAAGCTGTTCTAAAATTAGCAATTCTATATGTTGTTGCTATTTTTTCTGTTGATAGACTAATATTCTATTCAATTCTTTTTATGGCAGTTACGAGTTTAATAGCCCTTAGTTATGCCGCATATAGTAAAATAAATTTTTCGGAATCTTCAATTGTGGTTCGAGGAATTGATGCCTCATTATATAAAGAGTTAATTTCTTTTTCTGGGTGGAATTTTCTAGGAAACATTGCGAATGTTTGTTTGACACAAGGAACAAATATTCTATTAAACGTTTTTTTCGGTCCAGTGGTAAACGCTGCAAAAGGCATTGCAGTGCAGGTTCAACATGCTGTTGAACAATTCTGTACAAACTTCCAAATGGCTCAAAATCCCCAAATTGTGAAAATGTATGCGGCAAACGAACTAAATGAGATGCATAATTTAGTTTTTCGGTCCTCGCGTTTTTCGTTTTATCTTGTACTAATTTTTGCAGTTCCTATTATGATGAAGACCGATGCCTTGTTGGTTATTTGGTTGCAGAATCCTCCCGAATATTCATCAGTGTTTGTTCGTTACACAATGGGATTTATATTAATACAATCTTTGGCAAACCCTCTATTGACAAGCAGTTTGGCAACAGGAAATGTAAAAAAAATTATGCTTATTATTGCCACATTGTTTTGTTGTGTGATTCCTATTAGTTATATAACATTGAGATTCGGAGCATCCCCTATTTCAGTTTTTCAAATTCAATTAGCATTGTATGTTGTGGCGCATATATTAAGAATTTGGATTGTAAGTGAGCAAATACAGTTTTCGGTAAAACAATATCTTTTACAAGTAATCAAACCAATTATTTTTGTAAGTTCTCTTGCATTCTCGATAAATTTTGTGTTAGAATTGTTATTTTTGGACACTATAATTTCATCTATTGTGTATTGCATTATTAGTTGTTGCATATCTGTTGTGATATCATTGTTTATTGGATTATCCAAAGATGAACGTAGAGGAATTATAAATTTTGTTAAAAGTAAATTTTAATGAAAGATTTAATTAAAAGAATACTTTATCCGTTATTTGGCTTATCAGTTCCTGATAAAAAGATAAATATTTATAAAACCATTATCTTTAACATAATAGCATTTGGGGTCAAGGGATTGCGTTTGCCAGTGTATATTTATAACAACACTAATATTTATAAGGTCGGGAAAATCATTTTACACTGCCCGATAAAACATGGTTTGATAAGAATCGGACAATTGGACTTGAAATCACAAGGAAAAACAAAATTCAAAAATGCTGGGACTATAGAGGTTTGGGGGCCAGTGAAAATAGAAGGTTGTACAATCTTGGAAAATGATGGAATAATTGAATTCCATGGCTTTAATCGAATTGCAGATGGTTCGTTGGTTGTGATACGGAAGAAGTTAGTTATCGGTGAGCAATCTCGTATTGGATTTCAATCATTTGTGATGGATAGCGACGACCATTTCTTGGTGGATGTAACCACAAAAGAAGTCATTGATAATAAGAAAGAAATTTTCATAGGCAAATACAATTGGATTGCCAGTCGAACGGTAATCAAAAAAGGTGTTAAGACTCCTGATTATTTGATTGTTGCGTCGGCAAATGCTTTATTAACGAAAGATTATACTGATTTGCCTCCTTATTCTGTTGTTGGAGGAATGCCAGTGAAATTATTAAAAACAGGAGTCCGACGAATTTATAATATAGAAAATGAAAGAAATCTGAACGAATATTTTAAAAAGAAAAATGAAAATTCGTTTTTGTTAGATGATTCTATAGAAATGGAAAAATACTGTTTGCAGCAATAATGATTGAAATTCTTGTAATATCGTTATTAATCTTGTGTGTATTCTCATACATTATTATGGATAAAGATTTGTCAAGCCCATCTTTATTGTATACAGGAGGTTTTTTTATGTGTTCAATTGGTGCTTATATGTACCGATATGAATGGGGATTAGGACTACATAAAAACACATGTTTACTTATTATTTTAGGAGCAATTTCTTTTATTATAACGGAATTCGTCTGTCGAATGAATTATAAACAAGCTAAACCAATAATCAATGTTTCAGCAGCTCCAGTCATAAATATTAAAAATTATAAATTAATATTGTTTGTTGGTTTTCAGTTATTAATCTATTATTTGTTGGTAAGATACAAATTCGCACAGTCTGTTGGTGCTACGTCTATTGGAGAGTCAATTGGTGATGTCAGCCAACGTTCTAAAATAGAACATGAAAATTTATACTTTCCATGGTATATACAATATCCATATCAAATGTGTAGAGATGCTGGATTCATATGGATTTGTCTTTTTTCTTATTATTTTCATAAGCCTAAACGTTATCGAATAAAGAAATGGTTGATAGGACTAAATCTTATGGTTTGTATTGTTGTTGGAGGATATGTATCAGGGGGAAGAATGCCATTTTTAGGATATTTGATACCATTATTTATTTTTTTATACACCTTTAAAATGTATAAACAAAATTGGAATAGTAGAACAATACCTCTAAAGACAGTTTTTATAATAGCAATTACAGCGATTATCTTTGTGACATCATTTGTGCAGGTTGGAAATCTAATGGGAAGAAAAGAGTCAGAAAGTACCAATAGTTATGTGTTATCCATCTATTGCGGAGCACAAATAAAAAATTTAGATGATTTTCTAAATAATCCGCTTAAAACAAAAAATACACATTGGGGAGGATACACATTTAATACACTTTACAAGGATTTTAATAAAAATGCATCTAAAAATTATTCTGATTATGACATGTCTAGTTTATTTAACACATATAGAGGCTATCCTTTAGGAAATGTATATACTTGTTATTATCATTATTATTATGACTTTAAAATGGGAGGACTTATATGTGTAATAGTGATGTCTTTTTTATTATCATCTTTAAATAATAGAATTCATTATACAAATTTCTTTAAAACAGGGGAACTCAATTTAGGTGTATTGTTATATGCAAGTTTTATATCAGCAGCATTTTTATCTTTTTTTTCAGAGTCTTTTTATTCAAAGATTGGATGTGTTGCATTGATAAAGTCATTTGTGTTTTGGCTTCTTATAAAGATCTATTTACAAGGATTTAAGAATAAAATTATCACGTTTGGGAAAAAAAGAATTTTGTAATATGAATAAAATTTTGTCCATAATAATTCCAACATATAATATGTCTAAATATTTATCAAAATGTTTAGATTCAATGATAGTTGATGGAATGAATTGTCTTGAAGTATTGGTGATTAATGATGGAAGTACTGACAACTCATCGGAAATTGGACATACGTATCAAGAGAAATATCCAGAAACATTTCGGATTATTGATAAGGTGAACGGAAATTATGGCTCTTGTGTGAATCGTGGGTTATCTGAAGCACGTGGGAAATATATAAAAGTGGTGGATGCAGATGATTTCTTGGATAAACATTCTTTAGAAAAATTGTTGGTATATTTACAAGATATAGATGCAGATTTAATTTTATCAGATTTCAATAAAGTATATGAAGATGGTAGAGAAGAACCCGAAGATGGTCTGCCTTTCCCAGTAGCAAAGTTAATGGACTCAAATAAATTGTTTGAGAATAGAATAGTTTGTATGGGCATGAAGATGCATCGAATTATCTATAAACTTGAGAATATTAAACAATTGCAATATAAGCAGATGGAGGGCGTCTCTTATACAGACCAACAATGGATGTTCATTCCTATGTCCAAAGTGAACACGTTTGTATATCTTGATATCCCTTTGTATAAGTATCTTTACGACAGAGAAGGACAAACTATGTCCATTTCCTTTTATAAAAAAGCGATGCCACAATATATGGCTGTTATTTTATCTTTGATTGATATTTACAATGCAACAGTTAAAGATTTGAACAATAGTCATAAAAATTACTATGAATTTCGAATTGAGAGTCAACTAGGGGTGATTTATAGAAACTATCTGGCTAATGGTTATCACTTAGACTTAAAAGAATTAAAAAAGTTTGATCTAGAACTGCAATCAAAAAATATGTTTTTTTATCAAATGATGAATCAGCAGACAATTTTGCGTGGATATAAGTTTATAAAAATGTGGAGGCGATTTGACTATAAAAATGATTATGGTATTATAACTTTTTTATTTCGGCTAACCCATAAAAATATGAGACGATGAATATTGCTGTAATTTTTGCCGGAGGCACAGGAAATCGTATGAACACGGTTTCCAAGCCCAAACAGTTTCTTGAGTTGCAAGGGAAACCAATAATAATATACACATTGGAACTATTCGACGAACATCCGTTGATAGATGGTATTGTTGTGGTTTGTTTAAAATCGTGGATTCCATTTTTGCAAAAACAATTAAAGAAATTTGAAATCACAAAGGTTGTGGATATTGTTGCTGGTGGAGAAACAGGACAAGAAAGCATTTATAACGGCCTGAAATCTGTGCAGTCGCATTATGGAGCCGATAGTATAGTGCTAATTCACGATGGTGTGCGTCCCTTGATTACACAGCAGACCATTACTGAGAATATTGAAACTGTGGGAAAGTATGGCAACTGTATCACCTGTGTCCCTGCAACGGAAACTTTTATTGTGAATCAATCCGATGGCACATTGGAAATTCCTTCGCGAAAAGATTCTCTGATAGCAAGAGCTCCACAAAGTTTTTATTTAAAGGATATTCTTTCCACACACGAAAAGGCACTTTCAGAAGGAAAGCATGATTTCATTGATAGTTGCACAATGATGAGTCATTATGGGCATCAAATGCATACGATAATCGGGCCAATGGAGAATATAAAAATAACAACGCCAACCGACTTCTTCATTTTTCGGGCAATGGTTGAGGTTCATGAAAACCAACAGATATTTGGGTTTTGATGTGAAATAAAAGGATAGATAAAGAATGTGTAGTGAAATGAGCAACCAAGTGTTAATAGACGATGTGTCGGAGTTTGTGGAACACTTTAAATTAAAAGATGTTCTCAAAGATTCCACATTTTTAATAACTGGAGCAACGGGATTAATCGGTTCCATACTGATACGTTGTTTGTTGGCAATGAACAAAAACATTCGTGTGATTGCTCCTGTACGAAATGTGGGAAAGGCACAAAGGATGTTTGGTGTGGTCGGCAATGAATTACAATTTCTCCCCTATAATATTGAAACCTACGATTACGAAGACATACAGAATGTTGATTATATAGTGCATTGTGCGGCACCAACATCATCGAAGTTTTTTGTGGAACATGCGGTGGAAACATTCAACACAATATACAAAGGAACCTCTCTATTGCTGGAATATACGAAAAAACACAAAGTGAAAAGTATGGTATATTTGTCATCATTGGAGGTTTATGGAAGTATCTACGATGACAGCAAATTAGTGACTGAAAATGTGCAAGGGGACCTGGATATAATGAGTGTTAGAAGTTCATATCCTATGGCAAA
>JAFXZT010000143.1 GCA_017541145.1 Bacteroidales bacterium
ACGGTTCAACAACCGAAACCGACGTTTACCCCGACAAAACTCCGGCACAAACATTAATCACTGACGGTCAAGGCGATAGCGTTGTTGTATCACAAAAAGGACAAGTTATGGGCATCAAAGAATACCGTGCCACGGGCGGCAACCGTGCGTTACTCAATGATTACCACCGCAGAAGCGACAGCTTGGCGCAGTGGCAAATCAACTTTTTGCCCTACAAAGACCAACAATACGGCTTTGACTATCTCGGCAGCGGTAGCCATGGAATATTCTCAGGTTCAGAATATTACCCGTATTTGTCCGGCAATTATGATTTACGTTTCAAGAGCGTAGAATGTGGCAAAACTGACAAAGTGATTGTAGATTTTGGCAGTTATCCTGAAAGGGATTCTGTTGTTTTCAAAGACAAATGGGGTGTAAAACTCAAAGTTTCAAAAGGTAACATCTTGAATTTCAGTGGTGTAACTGATGCTGACACAAATTATATTTACGCCTACCGTGGTGATGAAAAAATCGGTAAACTTTCTGTAAATACTTATAAGAAAAAGTCTTACAAAGTTGTTTCGGTGAGTGTGAACAAGGCAAAATTGCCGGACATTTCTAAAGTGTAATAAATGCAGCTTTAAATTTTTTACCTCATAAGGCTAATGATCCATTGTTTCGTTATACAACAGATCAACTTGTGGATTTATGGAGTAAGTTTTTAGGTGGACAAATTGATTTTATAATTAAATAAGTTTACAAAATGAAAGGAAATATTAGAATGTATTTGATTTTATTTTTCATTATTTGGGTGTTATTCTTTTTTGTTTTTTATTATACAGTTTATTATGAACTAGGTAATTTAGGTACTTGTCTTATTATAATTAATTTTATTCTGTATTGGTACTTTGGGATAAAAATTATATATATGATTACAATTCCTGAATCTTACAGACCTATTCTTGTTTTATTAGTACCAATAATGGTATGTTTGATGTTTACACCCAAAATACATAGTAGCAAATTGGCATTGCGTGATATATCAGAGCAAAAAAAAAATATGGGATATTATGTAAAAGTAGCTATTGTAAAAGATTTTAATTATTTTATTTACATTGGGTGGAATTATTCAATTTATATAGGCAAAAAAAAATTATATAAAGGTGGTTTTGCATGGTTACCAGACAGTGATACAATTCTAGTTGGAATGCTAAAAACAGGAGATCCTATAGAGCATTTTATATTTAAAGAACATCCAACCCATGAAGAGATAGAAAAGGCCAAACAAGGTTTGTGGTATATGGAAGGTGATACAGAAAAAACTTTTAATATATTTGATTATGGACGTTTTGTTAAAAATGTTTTTAAGCAAGATAGTATATATAAAAAAAATAGTAAACCGAGAAGTAAATGGATTCCAAGTGACTAATAAAAATAAACGAAATAAATAATGAAAACTAACCTATTAATAATCTTTTCGTCGTTATTGCTGCTTGCAGCAACAACCTCTCAAGCCCAGCCGTACCTTGCTGCTCTCTCCAAGCCGGGGAAGGCGGGGATTGAATTGCGGTGGTCGCCAATGAGTTACGAGGCGTGGCAACTCGGTTAGTATCTTTTTGTGTTACAGATATTTTTATTTATCTTTGCATTCAACAAAAAACGTTTTGATTATGGCGCAATTTATAGCAAATCCCATTTACGATTCAGCTTTCAAATATATGATGCAAAACGAGCGTGCTGCTACCGTTTTGCTCGAAAATCTTCTTGATAAAGAGATACTTAAACTCGAAGTACTTTCCAACGATGTCGCTGTTATCGAGGAAAAAAGCGGTGTCAGGATTTTGCGTCTTGACTTTTCTGCAAGAGTTAAAGACCGTAAAACCGGCGAAACCGAACTCGTAACAATTGAACTTCAAAAATCGTATCTCGATACTGAAATTATGCGTTTTAGGACTTATCTCGGTCAACAATATTCTGATATTAAAAAGACTGATACCGAGATGGTTAAAACTTGGCGTAAAAATAAAGATACCGGCAAAGTAGAGAATGTTGAGGTTGAAAAACATATTCCGTTGCACATAATTGCGATTTACATCTTGGGACATCCGTTTCAAGAAATCAACATTCAAAAACCTGTAATTTATAACCGTGCAAATCCGCGAGGAATTGAAAATGAGCATATTCCGGAAGTTATGAAAACCAGATTTTTCCGTGGACTAACACATGATACAATTATTGTTCAAATTCCGTATCTGAAACGAAATGCAAAAACCAAAGTTGAACAGATTTTGGAAATTTTCTGTCAAGATTACGTGTCATCCGGAACCGATCAACTTCTTGAAATAGATGATTTTGATGAACGTTCAGCTGAGTTTAAAGAATTGGCACGCCCTTTACAATATGCGGCTTCCGATCCTGAAGTTAGAAAAGTTATGAAAATAGAAGATGAGATGTCAATCCATTTTCAGAATGTAAAATACGTGACCGACGAAAACGAGGCTTTACATATTTTGGTAGAAGAGAGCCGTCAACAATTACAGGAAAGTAGGCAAAAGTTGCAGGAAAGACAGCATCAGTTGCAAGAAAAAGATAGTCAATTGCAAGAACAGCAAAGTCAATTGCAAGAAAAAGACAGTCAATTGGCAACGTCAATTAAACTGCTTTCAGAATTGGGCATGTTGCCGGAACAGATTGCAGAAAAACTTAAAATATCGGTTGAAACGGTAAATCAGTCGTTGAAATTGTAAAAACGTTGAAATAATCTTGGTGGAAAACGGAATAAAGTATTTGAAAGAAATAATTTTACTGAAAATTTTATGGATTATTCCGATAGTAGGTTGATATTTTGGAAAACTGATTGGAAAGAGAACTTTGAAAATATTGATAAATAGTAATACAAAAAATGGTAAAGGTAAGATTTATATTGACTTTTTTCTGGATAATTTTGTTTGATAATTTGAATGCTCAAATTTATCCAAAATCAGGTTCAGAACGTTTATATCAATTTGCAAAAATGATAGGTGCACCATATACTAATTTGACGGATAGTGTTGCTAACAATTTTGATAAATTGGAAGACGATTTAATTCGATGGGCGTCTAGAAATTTTACAGAAACAGAAGTTGAATATTATTTAACTAGATTTGATTCTGTTAGATGCCGACAAAAAGTACGTGATGAAATATGGAATTTTAATCAGCTTTCAATGATAAAAAGTTTATTTCAATATATTGGTTTTAAGCATAAGTATTTTAAACCATATAATTATAAATTTTCATTTAGAAAAAGAAATGCGCAAGGGACAAGTTATTATTTTTTTGAATATATAGATTCTAATTACCCTTATGTTTTTAATAATTTATATCAAGAGCAATATGACATACAAAAAAAAGAATTATTAGATAAATTAAAACGAGTTGAGGTCGGTGATGTTATATACGTTTTAGGATTAATAGATTCGTATAAAAGTATTCCACTGTTAGAAACAATAATACAAGATACTTTGAAGTATTGTAAATCCGACATTGAAGTAGCAAAATTGGCATTAGCAAGACTAGGTAATACTGAATATGAAGAGTCTATCTTAAAAGATACGTTTTGTTCTTGTTTGACATTAATGTATCGTGATAAAGAACCAATCTTAATTGATTCATTAAAAGGTGGATGTAATGAATTCTCAAATTTATTTAAATTTTTGTCTAAGTATGTATATATAAATACTCAACAATCAGTTTACAAATTTACTGATTTTTTACGCTATCGCAAAGATGGACATTTCACTGGAGGCAATGCGTATACGAGGTATTTTTGCGCAGGAGATACAATAAAATATACTTATAGAAAGTTTATTTTTTTTCGTAAAACTAAAATATTACTACCAGGTACGATTGGTATTTTGAATGCGACTTACCTTTCGCGACGATATGCAGTTTTGGAATATCTATTATATGCTTTAAAAGATAAATATTTTTATGATATTTCTTTCCTTGATGGTTATGTTAAAGAATACTGTGTTGAATATCCTGGAGGTTGTGCTTTTTCTTGTTGTAATCTTAATCATATCGATGATTATGTTGAGAAAATGTTACAATGGTTAGAAGACAATAAAGGTAATTATAAATTGAATAGACGGGTTTTATTTTGACTAAATAAAAATGAAACCGAAAAATTATTAGCAAAATTTAAAGAACGAAATAAACATTGAAAACTAACCTATTAATAATCTTGTCGATGTTGTTGCTTGCAGCAACAACATCGCAAGCTCAGCCGTACCTTGCAGCCTTATCCAAGCCGGGGAAGGCTGGGATTGAATTGCGGTGGTCGCCAATGAGTTACGAGGCGTGGCAACTCGGACTTAGCGGCGGTTATATGATTGAACGGGTGGCTGTGCTCAAAAACGGAAAATTGTTAGAACCTGTTGAACGTAAAACATTGACACCCAATCCTATAAAGGTTGCAGACAAGTCTGAATGGTCAAAATACGAAAATGATAATTACGCCATGGTTGCCGGCGAATGTATTTTTGGCGATTACGAGGACGCGGAAACAAATTTTTTTTAATGAAAGAGCCGTGGGTATTGAAAAAAGTTAAATAAAAATGTCGCAAAAAATATAAAAAAAACGTTGTACAAATTTGTACGGTATTATGATTTTACATATCTTTGTCGTGTTAAAAAAATATCAAACAATCAATTTTTACAAACAATCAAATTAAAAAAAATTATGGCATACGTAATTAGCAAAGACGACTGTCAAGCATGTGGTACATGCAAAGACGAATGTCCACAAGAAGCAATCATGGAAGGTGATGTTTACACTATCGACGCTGATAAATGTGTAGAATGTGGTGCATGTGCAGATGCATGTCCATGTGGCGCTATCAAACTTGGTTAATCATAATACATGGTTAATTAATAAAGAAACAAAAAGCGGATCGCATTTTATTGCAGTCCGCTTTTTTTGTAGTATGCTATTTCTTTTCTAACTTTTTGGCTTCTTGCCAAAGGTTTTCCATTTCGTTGAGAGTCAAATCTTTGATGCTGCGTCCTTGGTCTTTGGCACTTTGCTCGATGTAGTTGAACCGGCGGGTGAATTTTTGGTTGACTAATTCTAAGGCAGTGTCGGCATTGATTCCGTGATGTCGTCCCGCGTTGATGAGGGCAAACAGCATGTCGCCAAATTCCAATTCTGCATTGGTTTGGTTCTTGTTGGCTATTTCTACTTCAAATTCAGATATTTCTTCTTTTACTTTGTTCCATACATCTTGAGCCGAATCCCAGTCGAAACCTACACCGGCGGCTTTGTCGGAAAGTCGGTAGGCTTTTATTATTGACGGCAATGATGGTGGTATGCCGCTCAGTACGGTTTTGTTGCCGCCTTTTTCTTTTAGTTTTACTTCTTCCCACATCTTGGATACTTCTTCGGCGGTTTCAGCTTTGTAGTCACCAAAAATATGAGGATGTCTGAAAACGAGTTTGTCATATAATGTATCGCAGACGTCTTTTAAGTTGAATTGTCCGCGCTCTTCGCCGATTAATGCATACATTATAATATGTAATAATACGTCGCCGAGTTCCTTTTTCTCGTCTTGAGGATCGTTTTTTATTATGGCATGCGAAAGCTCATATACTTCTTCTACTGATAATGGTCGCAATGTTTCTGGAGTTTGTTTGGCATCCCATGGACATCTTTTTCTGAGGGTTTCTACTGTATCAAGTAATTTTGTAAAAGATTCTATAAGTTCTTCGCGGTTTTTCATTTTTTGTTGGTTTTGTCAGTATTTTTTTGTGTGCTGCTAAATTCTTATACCTGCTACACAGATATCATCGCGTTGAGGTTCGCCTTCAGCCCATTCGTTTACTTTGCTGAGGATGAATTCTTCTTGTGTGAGTATATCGAGTTTAGCTGCTTGGTCTATAATTTCGGTGAAACGTTGTCTGCCGAGAGATCTGCGTGTTGAGTTGTTTTGGTCAATTATTCCGTCCGACGAGAAATAGATATAGTCGCCGTGTTTGAGGTTGATTTCAACGTTTTCAAATTCGTAGTTCTCTTGGGTTGGCAATATTCCTCCGATTGATCGTTTTGAACCTCTTACCATTGTGGTTGTGTTGTTGGAATGATAGAAGAAATAAGATTTGGCACCGGCTGCTACAATTTCTGCTCCGCTTATGGTAGGAGTGATTTTGCAGATTGTGATATCCAAACCGTCTTTGTTGTTTTCGTTGATATCTTGTTTCAGCGATTTGCTGATATTGTTTTCCATTGTGGAAAGAATTTCTTTCGGGTCGGTGATTTTGTCGGTAAGAACAATTTCGTCAAGGGTTTTCATGCTGAGTACGCAAAGTAAAGAACCTGAAACTCCGTGTCCTGTACAATCTCCTAAAGCGAAGAAGTATGATTTGTCGAGCTTGTTGAACCAATAGAAATCTCCTGAAACAAATTCTTTCGGTTTGTAAATGATGAAGTTTTCAAAACATCTTGAAATTTCTATTTTTGACGGCATCAAAGTACGTTGCAAGTCAGAAGCGTTGCGCAGGTTGCCTTTGAACAAGCTGTTGATACTGTCCGTCATTTGTTTTTCTCTCTTGAGAGTTGTGATATCGGTATCAATAGCGATATATTTGGTAATCAAACCGTTTTCTATTATAGGTGTGATTGTTCCTTGTATCCAAATATCTGTTCTGTAACCTGTTTTTGCTTTGGTTGTATATTTTTGAGGTGTTTTGGTCTGACTGCATAATATAAATGCGTCTTGACATTCTTTCATTTTTGAACATGAGAATATATTGTTGCCGTAAGCGAGGATATATTCGTTCATGGTCATACCGAACAGCTTTTCAAAACCGCGGTTTACCCATTTGAAAGTTCCGTCGGGATTGAAAACTGATACAGCGTTTGTTGTAGCACCTACTATTGCAGAGAACGGTGCTACAACAAGAGCTGTATCTTTTGCCGGTTCTTTAGTATCGGCGGTTTTAGTTGCGTTGGAAATTTTTTTGTTTAACTTTCTTTTGTATCTGAATGTGTATCCTACAGAGATTAACAACGAACTAATCAATACCAGATGTATTACTTTGTCCAAAGTATTGTTAGCAGGTTCAGAGCTTGGAGTATGATAAAAATCAGTAGCTCTGTGTTCGATATATTTTTCGTAAATGAATTGAGGAACGGCGCAATAATTATTGCCGATGTATGCGCAAGTGATTGTGTCACACATCGTCATATAATTAGACATGAAAATATAAGCCGAAGAATCGTTGTTACGTTTTCTATAATACTCAGCCATTCCTCTGAGCGATTCGCAGTAAACTACGTTGCAAAAAGGAGAATCATTGTATTGTGGATTGTAATTCTTTATTATATCATCCAAACATTGAAAACCCAATTCGGATTTTCCTGTTCTCATATAGCTCAGTCCGGTTAGAAACTTTACGTATGTAGCCTGTGTAGACAAATGTGAATAACTTTCGGCATTTCTGAGGTATTCCAAAGCTTTTGGAAAGTCAGAACGGTCAAAATAATATACACCTGCTAAAACGTTGATACAATAAATAGTTTTTTCGTCATGTGTAGACGTTGCTTCTTTGGTTAGTTTATCAAATTTTGTATTAGCTTCTTGTATGTCTACTTTTTTTATCTGATTGCGAACTTTTTCCAATTTATAGAATACAGAGTCCTTTAAATTAACAGTTCTTTTAATTGAACTTAATATTCTACTAGGTTCATCAATCTGATTAGCTCTTAAATTTGTAAAAAGCAACATCAAACAAATGATAGTACATGTAAGTTTTTTAATCATTGTTGTATAGCGATTCCTCTGGGAATCTGAAACATTAAATACACGGTAATCTTGTAAATCTGCCACTCTAAAATACAGTTGCAAAGGTATTAATTTAAATGGTATCTCAAAATTTTTTTATTTAAAAAGAGTGTTAATTTTTTATATATTTTCCTTGTGGTAATATATTTTTACTTAATGTTAAATAAAAATATGGCTATTTTTTGTTAAAATTTTTTTTTAGTTCAGAAAAATAAATATTAATTTTAACTCGAATATATAGGTGTGAAATTTTTTTATAATTTGTTGTAAATCATTGTAATTGTTTTGACTATGAAAGAGCATTTGTACAGAGATTTGAGTTTTGCACTCAAAAGAGACATCTTAAAAAACAATAATGTGGGAGCTGTGTCTTCTACAACAGTTATTTTATGTAATACAAAATGTTGGCATGGTTTACTTTCTGTTTATAATCCGAAGACTAAGGAACAGAAGGTATTGTTGTCGTGTCTTGATGATGCTATCGTAGTCAACAACAAGGTTTTGTATTTGTCAACACGCAAATATCCCGATGTTTATTTTCCGTTGGGACATCAATATATAAAAAGTGCGACATTCAATCCGATTACTACAATAGAATACGGTACTTCTAAGGTTAATCTTACAAAGGAAATGCTTATTGCTTCCAACGAGGAGACTTTGCTTTTGAGGTATACAATCACAAAAGCCGACCAGCCGGTAAAACTTCAGATTCGTCCTATTGTAGCATTTCGTGATGCGCTTCAGCTTATAAGAATGGATCGCAGTATTATTACAGGTAACACTCCGATTCACAACGGTATAGCATATCACCCCCGCAAGGATGAAGATATGCTTTTTATGCAGACATCGCGTCCGTGCGAATTTGTTACCGCACCCGATTGGAATTACAATATTGAGTATCCTCAGGATTTTGCAGAAGGCAGACCTTATCAGGAAGATTTGTTTATGCCCGGATTTTTTGAGGTAGAACTCAATGAGGGCGACGATATATATTTCTCGGCTTCTACCAAAAATCAGAATCCCGATACATTGGCAGATTTCTTCAAGAGCGAAACTCTTACAAGAACGAAGCGTAAATCTTACGATGAGTTTTTACAGTTTTCGGCATCTCAGATGTTTCGTGAGGTAGACAACGAATGTCAGTTGTTGGAAAAAATTCCGGCTCGAAATTATTTTTCGTATCATCTGTTGGCAGCATTGCCGGGACTTACATTGCCGAGCGGAAACTACAGTTTGTTTCTGAAAGTTGCAAAATCATACATCAAAAAGATGAAAAACAATGCATTCGGCGATCCGGAGCAACAGAATTACGACCCGGAATCACCGTTTTGGTTGGTTTGGGCGGTTCAGCAATACGGATATCAAGTAGGAAACTTAAAAGAAGTTTACAAGACATTCGGTTCAACACTTTGTGAAATCGTAAGAGCGGGCATGAACAATGCCATTCCCGGACTTACAACCAATGTCAACGGCTTGATAGCAATGGAACGCAGTCACAGAATGAGATATTTTGTAGACGTAAATGCGTTGTGGTACAATGCATTGATGTATGTATCGGAACTTTCGATATTCAACGGAGATTCAAATTTCTCCAATTTAACCAACTTATTTGCACGAAAATTGAAGTTGGCATTTAGTACGAGATTTGTAGATAGAAGTATAAATTACCTTGCTGATAGTATTAACGACGATGGCGACAAAGATTTAGCTTGTCGTCCGGGACAAATATTAGCTTACGCATTACCGTACACTATAGCTGATATTGATAAGAGCAAAGAAGCATTGAAAGTAATGGAAGAAAAACTTCTTACCAAATGGGGATTGCGCAAATGTCCTTTGGAATATGGAAGTTATAATCTTGACGGTGAGGGTGATATATATCCGATATATTTAGGTTTTTTGGCAGAATTGTATCTGAAACTCGACGGAGAAGACGAGGGCATGAAAAAAGCCGAAGCCATCTACAATACATTTAATGATGCCGATCGCATAGCAGTGGAATCACCGAATTTCTACGAACGGTTTAATCCTCAAGAGCCGTGTTACGGAAAAGGTTCACCATTGTTTGCCGGTACAATTGCAGCTATAAACAGAATAAAATTATTAATGGATCAGTTTTAATCATGAAAATTCTAATGCTGGGGTGGGAATTTCCCCCGCACATCTCCGGAGGTTTGGGAACTGCGTGTCAAGGAATAGTAAAAGGTCTTGGCAGTCTGCCTGATACAAAAGTAATTTTTGTAGTACCAAAAGTATTCGGCGACGAAAAAGCTCGGAACGTAACATTCTCCGGTGCTAACAAGTATGTGGAAAAACATACTACTATACTTAATCGCAAAGTAAGGATGATAATGCCGGAAGGCGATGTTTCGCAAGATGGATTTCCGCTCAGTCAGGATAATTGGATTTATGTAGAGACGGCAGCCATGTTGCATCCGTATATTTCGGCTGAAGAAATCGAGAAGATTTTAATAAAGAAACACATCGATCCCGAAACCGTAAGATTCAATTCTTCGGGAAGTCTTGTTGTTACCGACAAAAAAGGTAAAGAGCGGGAATTGAAACTTTCGTTTCAAGATTTTCAGGCGTTGGAAGCAAATTCCGGCAACAATCAGGAACCAAAGAAATTTGAGTTCACCGGAAAATATACTTCAAACCTTTATACCGAGACAGGGATGTTTGCAAAAGTAGCTGAAAAAATTGCAGAGAAATTTGATTTTGACGTAATTCATGCTCACGATTGGCTCACATACGAGGCCGGTATTGCAATAAAAGAGGCAACTAACAAACCTTTGGTGGTGCACGTACATGCTACAGAATACGACCGTTCGGGCGGTCATGTAAACCAAAGAGTTTTCGAGATAGAAAAACATGGAATGCAAGAAGCTGACAAAGTAATTACAGTCAGCAATTTAACCAAAGAAATAGTTGCAGAAAAATACGATATCCCTGAAGAAAAAATTACAACAGTATACAATGCAGTAGATTTTAAATCTACTCCAAAGAAAAAATATAAAAAAGCCAAAGGAGAAAAAATCGTGACTTTTTTGGGTAGAATAACATACCAAAAAGGTCCGGAGTATTTTTTGAGAGCAGCATACAAAGTCCTGCAAAAAGTAGAAAACGTAAGATTTGTAATGGCTGGCAACGGTGATATGTACAGAGAAATGATAAGAATGGCTGCACATTTGAAAATCGCAGACAAATTTCATTTCACCGACTTCCTCGACAAAGAAGAAGTAAAACATCTGTTCTCAATTTCAGACGTTTATGTAATGCCATCGGTATCAGAGCCGTTTGGAATTACGCCATTAGAAGCTGTAAAAAGCGGAGTTCCCGTAATAATCTCAAATCAATCGGGCGTTTCCGAAATATTGGATAGCGCAGTAAAAGTGGATTATTGGGACGTAAATACTATGGCAGATGCAATATACGCGCTTGTAAAATATCCGGCGTTAGGAAAATTTTTCCGACGCATGGCAAAACAACAAGTAAAAGAAATGAAATGGGAAAAATCAGCAGCCAATCTTAGTGAAATATATCACGAGGTGGTATCGTCGGCAAAAGACGAATGGAAAGATGTTAAGATGAACATCGGGTGCAGTTCTCAGAATAATACAAATATCAATATACTAAACTAAAAGCTACTAAAATGAAAACTATATGCCTGAACTTTAATTTACATAAATCCGTATTATTAAAAAAATACAGATTTTTTGATATTGGAAACGACAATAATTATTTCGATAAATTTACTACTGATTTGCAGACCGAAATCGATGCGAAAAGTTACATCATGCCCCTTTTCAAAATGATGGAACAACTTTCCAACGAGTATAAAGACAAATTCAAGTGCTCTATTACTATGAGCGGTATCGCCATGGAAAATTTTACAAGAGCATTTCCCGAAGGACTGCGAGTCTTGAGAGAGCTGGCTCAAACCGGAAATTTTGAAATTACGGGAATGCCATATTATCATTCTTTAACTTCGATTACCGACAAAGAAGAGTTAGCAATACAGGTAAAAAAACATTCAGACAAAATATACGAACTGTTCGGAGTAACCCCTACAGCATTTAGAAACACCGAACTTATTTACAGCGACGAGATAGGCAGGATGTTGTATGATTTAGGGTTTGATACCATATTGACCGAAGGTTGCGGAAAAGCCATAGAACTTTACGGACCTAACGTATTGTATTTCAATCCGACATGCGAAACTCAAAAAATAATTACACGCAATCAGGATTATTCAAGGATGTTTCAAGACGGACTGAAAAACAACAAATTGTTTACCCCGGAATATTTCGCAGAAAAATTTTACGATTTCGAGGAAGAAGACGAAGTAATATATTTAGGTGTTAACTTCAGTAATTTCCACAAAACAGAATATCACAATTCAGAAGTTGAACTTGTAAAATTCCTGAAATCATTTGTATCCGCAATTGTAGAATTAGGAGAGTTTGTATTTGAAACACCCTCAGGAGTATCAAAAAATCATACCCCGACAGCACCTCTCAACGTTCCGAGACCAATTTCGGGTATGAATCGTTATCATGATTTAACACCGTGGCGTTCCAACGAATTGCAGGAAGAAGCCATAATGAAAATTACAAGTTACGCAAAACTCGTAAAAGAAGCAAATTCAGAAGTATTAACAGATATTTGGAGAAATCTGCAATCATCAGATTATTTCTATTACATGTCAACCGATTTCTTCAACAATCCGACATACGGTTACAAGCCCAACCCGTTTAAATCGCCGTACGAAGCATTTATAAATTACATGAATATCGTATCTGATTTGGAGCGCAGGTTGAAAGAAAAAATCAAAGAAAAAGAGCGGGAAACACTCACCAACGAAGAAATAAAAGATATAATAAAACATTACGAAAGCGTAATAACAGACCTGAAACAAAAATTAGACAACCGCACTGATGAATAATTATTTAGTGAAAATCTGAAATAAATTATTTATCTTTGCCACCGATAATCATTCAAACAATAGAATTATGATTTTAAACGAACAAATTAAGCAAATCGCCGAACGTCTGAAAGGATTGAGGGAAGTACTCGACCTTACAATAGACGACGTTGCTCAAAAAACCGGCGTAACAGCCGATAGCATTCAAAAATTTGAATCCGGCGAGTCTGATATTCCAATGAGTTTTATTTGCGATGTAGCACAAGCATACAATATAGAACCATCTGCCATTATCAGCGGCGAAGAGCCCAAAATGAATTCTTATTTCCTTACCCGCAAAGGAAAAGGTGCAAGCATGGAACGTACCAAAGCATACAAGTATCATGCACTTGCAGCAGGATTCAAAAAAGCATTAATCGAACCATTTGAAGTGCTTATTGATCCGTCACTTACAAGCATGACTCTCAATACTCATGCAGGTCAAGAATTCAATTACCTTATCGAAGGTCGAATTAAAATTAGCATCGGTGGCAAAGAATTGATTCTCGAAGAGGGAGACAGTATATATTTTGACGCTACACGTCCGCACGGCATGATCGCATTAGACAACAAGCCGGCACGCTTTTTAGCTATCATTACTAAATAATTATTTCTTTTTTTATATAAACAAAAAATGTTAGAAAGATTTTTAAAGCAAACAGAATTTAAAGACTTAGAAGATTTTAGAAAAAATTTTGAAATCATTGTACCGGAACATTTCAACTTTGCTTATGATGTTGTTGACGCTTGGGCTACAGAACAGCCCGACAAATTAGCCATGATTTGGACTAATGACAAAGGCGCAGAAATAAAATATACATTCGCAGACCTCAAACGCGAAACAGACAAAACTGCATCTTACTTCCTTTCGCTCGGTATCAAAGCCGGCGACAGAGTAATGCTGATTTTAAAAAGACACTACGAATTTTGGTATTCAATACTCGCATTGCACAAAATAAATGCAGTAGTAATACCTGCTACACACTTACTTACAAAGGCTGATATCATTTACCGTAACAATGCCGCAGGTACCAAAGCAATAGTATGTTGCGGTGATCCCGACATCCTGAAACACGTACAAGATGCCAAAGCAGAGAGCCCTACAATAGAACATCTTATCTCTGTAGGACCCGAAGTTCCGGAAGGTTGGGACGATTTCCACAAAGGAATCGAAAACGCAGCTCCGTTTGTACGTCCGGAAAAAAACAATAGTAATGATACAAGTATTATCTATTTTACATCCGGAACTTCTGGCGAACCCAAAATGGTAGCTCATGCACACACATACGCTTTGGGACATATCGCAACAGCTGCATATTGGCACAATATCGGTCAAACAGATATTCACCTTACAGTAGCAGATACCGGTTGGGGCAAAGCCGTTTGGGGAAAACTCTACGGACAATGGCTCGCAGGTTCAGTAGTTTTCGTATACGATCACGAGAAATTTACACCTGCCAACATGCTCGAGATGATATGCAAATACAAAGTAACATCATTCTGTGCGCCTCCAACAATTTACAGATTCCTAATCAGAGAAGACCTTTCAAAATACGACCTCTCAAACCTCAGACATCTTACCACAGCCGGCGAAGCTCTCAACGCAGCCGTTTATGATACGATGCTGAAAATAACAGGTTTGAAAATTCACGAAGGATTCGGTCAAACCGAAACTACATTATCAATCGCCACATTCAAATGGATGGAACCAAAAGCAGGTTCGATGGGTGTACCAAATCCGTTGTATGACATCGACATCGTAGCACCCGACGGGCACAGCTGCGAAGACGGTGAACAAGGCGAAATTGTAATCCGACTCAACAAAAAACGTCCTGTAGGATTATTCAAAGAATACTTCCTCGATCCAGAAAAAACAGCCGAAGTATTTACTGACAACGGATTAACATATCATACCGGCGATGTAGCATGGAGAGACGAATCCGGATATTTATTCTTTGTAGGACGTACCGACGATGTTATCAAATCATCAGGATATCGTATCGGACCTTTTGAAGTAGAATCAGCATTGATGACACATCCTGCCGTAGTAGAATGTGCAATCACCGGCGTTCCCGACCCGATACGTGGCAAAGTTGTAAAAGCTACAATCGTACTCGGCAAAGGTTACGAACCCTCTGACGAACTTGTAAAAGAATTGCAAGACCACGTTAAGAGAGAAACTGCGCCATACAAATATCCGCGAATCATAGAATTTGTAAAGGAATTACCGAAAACCATTTCCGGTAAAATTCGCCGCGTAGAAATCCGTAAAAACGACGAAAACAAAAAAGCATAATATTATTTAATTATATTTACTCAACTTTTATCCATTGGTATCAGTCAATAACGAATATTGACTTGATATCAATGGATTTTTTATTGATATAATGTATTTTCGTTGTTATCAAAGCCGCGACGCGGCGACATAAGATAGCCGGGGGTGTTGTCGGTTACGACAAAAAACCCCGGCTATTATGATTCGGTTACAACAACATCATGATTCGTCTACGACCACATCTCACTGTAAAATAAAAAATAGGCGTGGTATTTCAGAGAAATTTAAACAAAAAAAGTTGGCTGTATAGAAAAACTTCTTTAATTTAGCATCTCAAATAATCATAATAAGATGTTACGCTCAAAACTACCTGAAAGCAATAAAGCTATATTAGCTGAGATAAAAAAAATAGCAGAAGATAATGGTGCAATAGATTTTGCATCGGCTTTACCTTGTGTGGATATGCCGGCTGAGTTGTCTACTCTTGTAGAAAAGTATATTAGAGATGGAAAAAATCAATATGCTCCCGTTGAGGGTATTCCGGAATTGAGAAAAAATATCTCTGATTATTTTGAAACTTATTACAATCATAAGTATAATCCCGATACCGAAATTACTATTACTGCCGGTGGTACCGAAGCTGTTTGGGCTGCAATTACTGCTATTATTCACGAGGATGATGAGGTAATTGTAATAGAACCGTCATACGAAAATTATATTCCCGCCGTAAGAATCAACGGTGCTACACCTATTTTTGTAAGTCTTAGAGAGCCGGATTATAAGATAGATTGGAATGAGGTAATCCGTATGGTAAATCAGCGTACAAGGATGATAATTGTAAATACACCGCATTCACCTTCGGGAAAAGTGTACTGCGAAGATGATTTCAAGAATTTGCAAAAAATTGTAGCCGGTAACAAGATTATCGTATTGTGTGACGAAACTTTCAGCAGTCTTACTTATGATCAGACATTTGTAAGTATCAGCAAGTTTCCGGTATTGGCAAAACAAACAGTATTGATATGTTCGTTGAGTACTGCGCTTAATGCTACGGGTTGGAAAACAGGCGTTTGTCTTGCTCCGGCAGATTATACAAAAGAAATTCGAAAAATTCATAATTATATATGCAACGGAAGCAATGCTGCTATACAATATGCTATGGCAGGGAATGTAAATAATTCAGAATTGTTTTCCAAAATCAGAACCGAGTACAAGAGAAAGCGAGATTTGTTGGCATCATTGTTAAAAGGCTCAAAATACAAATTCAAACCCTCGCAAGGTACATGGTTTCAGACAATTGATTATTCAGAAGTATCATCGGAGAACGATCGGGATTTTGCGTTGAGACTTGTAAAAGATTTTGGAGTGGCAGTATTTCCGATGTCAACATATTATCACGACAAAAGCAAAGCAAATGTTGTAAGGTTGTGTTTTTCAAGACCTGACGATGTAATTAAAAAAGGTGTTGAATGTTTGTTGAATGCACAAGAGAAAATTAATAAAAATTAAAATTAAAATTAA
>JAFXZT010000023.1 GCA_017541145.1 Bacteroidales bacterium
ATAGACCGCGCAAAAAATCCGGGAAAATTTTCAACCGTTGTAATTTCCGAAGGTGCGAAATTCAAGGGTATGACTCCCGAAAATAATTACAGAATCGGCGAAAAAGTAGCGCAAAAACTACACAAAATATCAGCCAAATTCAACAACGGTAAAAAAGTGGATACAATTGTTCAAAATCTTGGTTACCTTGTAAGAAGCGGCGTTCCCGATGCAACTGATTCCATAGTACCGATTGCTTACGGAAATATTGCAATGGATATTATAAGTGACGGAAAATCAGGCATGATGACAGCGTTAAGAGACGGAGTTTACACAGCAGTAGACCTCAATTTGATTGACCAAAGTCCGAAAACTATAAATGTAGAAAAGTTTTACGACAAGTACAATCTGCAACCGAAAATTGATTCTTACATGTCGATGCCGCAACTGATTATCAACGGTACAACAATACTTAGCAAATAATTATTAAAAATGTCAATAGAAGAAAGTTTAAAACAAACAGTAATCAACGCTGTATCAACACTTTATAGTAAAGAAGCAGCAGATTCACAAATTCAAATTCAAAAAACCAAAAAAGAATTTGAAGGCGATTTAACAATTGTGGTTTTCCCGCTTTTGAAATTGTCAGGCAAAAAACCAGAAGACACTGCAAATGAAATCGGAAACTACATCACAGCCAACTGGAACAACGCAAAAGGATTTAATGTTGTAAAAGGATTTTTGAATATCTCGTTGAAACATACAGTAATCACAGATATATTGCTGGGAATCAACGCAAAACCGGATTTTGGAACAGTACCTGTAACAGAAAAATCCAAGAAAGTAGTAATCGAATTTTCGTCACCAAATACCAACAAACCGCTTCACCTCGGACACTTGAGAAACAACTTTTTGGGCGACTCAATTTCTAAAATTTTGAAGGCCGGCGGCAACAATGTAATAAAAGTTAACCTCGTAAACGACAGAGGTATACATATTTGCAAATCGATGCTTGCATGGCAAAAATGGGGTCACGGCGAAACTCCCGAAACTTCAGGAATCAAAGGCGACCACCTTATCGGAAATTATTATGTAGAATTCGATAAGCATTATAAACAAGAAATCAAAGATCTCATGGCTCAGGGCATGACAGAAGACGAGGCTAAACAAAAAGCACCGTCAATCGTGGAAGCTCACGAAATGCTCAAGAAATGGGAAAACGGTGATAAAGAGGTAGTTGAACTCTGGAAGACAATGAATTCATGGGTTTATGCCGGATTTGATGTTACATACAAACTTATGGGCATAGAGTTCGACAAAATATACCATGAATCGGAAACTTATCTTGAAGGCAAACAATATGTACTTGACGCTTTAGAAAAAGGAATTTGTCACAAAGACGAAACCGGCGCAACATTTATTGATTTAACTGCTGACGGTTTGGACAAGAAAATTTTGTTAAGACGCGATGGTACAACAGTTTACATGACTCAAGATTTGGGAACTGCTGCAATGCGTCAACGCGAATTCAATTTCGACGAACATATTTATGTAGTCGGCAACGAACAAGATTACCACTTCAAAGCGTTGAAACTCGTTCTCAAAAAAATGGGTTTTGATTGGGCTGATGCTATCAAACATTTCTCTTACGGCATGGTGGAACTTCCGAACGGCAAAATGAAGTCGCGCGAAGGTACAGTAGTTGACGCCGATGATTTGATTGCAGAAATGACCGAAACAGCACGTCAAACTTCTGAAGAGCTTGGTAAACTTCACGAAATGTCAAAAGAACAACAAGACGAAACCGTTTCAACAATTGCGATGGCAGCGTTGAAATATTTCATTTTGAAAGTTGACCCGAAGAAAACCATTCTTTTCAATCCAGCAGAAAGTATTGATTTCAACGGAAATACAGGACCGTTTGTATTGTACACATACGCTCGTATCTGTTCGATTTTCAGGAAGTTGGAAGAAAAATCAATTTCAAGAGAAACACTCAGCGCAGATTTTGACACTATATCGGAAACCGAAAGCAATCTTATTCAGTTTATTGCAACATTCCCGAATGTTTTGCAAGACGCTTGCAAGATGTGCAGCCCGGCTCAAATTGCAAATTTTGTATACGAAGTTTGCAAACAATTCAATCAATTTTATCATGATTACAAAATTCTTGGCGAAGAAAATTCACAAATCAGAGAATTCCGTCTCACACTTGCCGAAAATGCAGGTCGCGTAATCAAAAAATGTTTGAATATGCTCGGTATCAACGTTTTGGAAAAGATGTAAAAATAAAAAACGATAACATATAGTCAGGTAAAATAAAAACAAACCTGGCTATATGAAAATCGTTATAAAAAAAGTTGATATAAAAATCTAAATAATAACATAAACTAAAATTTAACATACACAAATTTTGGTTATTTTTTCCATAATAATGGTAAGAATTGCAATTGAAAAATTAATAAAATAGCAGAATAAAACAATTCAAATAAATAATTATGGAAATAATTGAAAATAAGGAATTTGAAGGTGAAAGACCTCTTTACAAAACCCAAAATTTAGAGTTAAAAAACGTTACAATTCATGCCGGAGAAAGTGCTCTGAAAGAAACAAAAAATATCAGTGCCGAAGATTGTGTTTTTGAAGGCAAATATCCGCTATGGATAACAGATAATTTCAAAATTCAAAAATGCAAATTTACGGATGGAGCACGCGCAGGTATTTGGTACTCAAGCAATATGGAAATGCAGGACACTTTGATAGAAGCTCCAAAGGCATTTCGCGATTGCAACAAATTGTATTTGAAAAATGTACAAATTCCAAATGCTGATGAAACTTTTTGGCATTGCAACGATGTAACTTTGGAAGATGTAGAAGTGGAAAATGCACCGTATATTTTTATGCATTGTAACAATATTAAAATCAACAATTACAAACAAAAAGGAAATTATTCGTTTCAGTATTGCAAAAATATCGAAATCAGAAACGCAATAATTCACAGCAAAGATGCATTTTGGAATAGTGAAAATGTAACGATTTACGATTCAGAAATCATCGGCGAATATTTGGCATGGCATAGCAAAAATGTTAAATTAGTAAACTGTTATATCGGTGAAACTCAACCACTTTGCTATGCAGACGGATTACAATTAATCAATTGCCGTTTCCGAGAAGACAGCGATTTGGCTTTTGAATATTCAGAAGTTGACGCAGAAATTTCGGGTCATATTACAAGTATAAAAAATCCGCGAACCGGACGTATAAAAGCTGATTCCGTGGGTGAAATAATAATTGATAAAAATATCAAAAAACCTGCTAATTGCAAGATTTTGACTAATTGAAAAAAAAATCGAGAATGAAACATTACTTAAAAACAGTAAACCGCAGTCACACAAACTCTTACAAATGGGATTCTATCGACTGCAAAGAACAAAACATCATTCCTCTGTGGGTAGCAGATATGGATTTTGCAACACCCAAACCAATTGTAGACGCTGTTGTACAACGCGCGAAACATCCGGTTTACGGATATGTAAAAGTTCCAAACGAATACAAAGAAGCCGTTTGCAACTGGTTTGAAACTCAACACGAATGGCATACCGAACCTCAAGACGTAATTTACACTACAAGCGTAGTTACTGCAATTTCTGCAATAATTAAGGCCGTAACTAAAAATAAAGATAGAGTTCTAATTCAAACTCCGGTTTACAATTGTTTCTTTTCGTCTATTGAAAATAATGGTTGCAAAATACTTGCTAACTCATTGATTAACAAAGACGGAGAATATTCAATTGATTTTGAATTCTTTGAAATGATGGCAAGACAAGCATCTGTTTTCATTCTTTGCAATCCACACAATCCGGCAGGAAGATGTTGGACAGAGAGTGAACTCGATAAAATGGCATTAATTTGCAAAAGACACAAAGTTTTTGTAATTGCAGACGAAATCCATTGCGAAATCATCATGCCGGGATACAAATACACTCCGTTTGGAATTATTGCTGACAAACATAAATTAAATTATGTACAATGTTCATCAATTTCAAAAACATTCAATACAGCCGGTTTGCACATCGCAAATATCATTTGTAAAAACGAAAAATATCGCGAACAAATAATTCAAGCAATCAATGCAAACGAAGTTGGTGAAGTAAATCCGTTTGGCGTAGAAGCTCTGATTACTGCTTATACAAACAGGGAATGCAAATTTTACATCAGAGATCTCAACAACACAATTTACGACAATTATTTGCTTGCTAAAGAGAAACTTAAAAATACAAAAATTGTTGTAACTCCACTTGAAGGAACGTATTTGATGTGGATAGATATCAGATGTTTTGGCAAAAAAGTAGCAATGGTAAAAAAAGAACTTCTGCGCAATTATCATATTTGGGTGAACGAAGGCACGATGTACGGCTCTGACGGTGAAGGATTTCTGAGAATAAATCTTGCAACCTCACCGGAAAGGATAGAAGCTGCAATGAATTATTTGTTAGAATATTACAACGATAAAATCAACGGTAAATAACAAGAAAAATTAGAAATGATTCGTTCTTGCTTGATACTGATGATAATAATAACCGCCGTTACTGCAAAAGTTAACGCACAAAATCCAACGATAAATGCTTTCGGCGAGGGTTTGTCGGGAACGATGTCTGCAGAAAACGGCTTAAATTCAATAGGATACAATCCAGCCGGAATTTATTCAGCCGGACTTGAGGCGGGAATCAGTTACAACAGCAGATTTTGTATGAAAGAACTTTCGCAAAAATCAGCCGTAGCAACCGTTCCCGTTTCAAAAGGCTGTTTTGGCGTTGACTTCAATTATTTTGGATTCAACCTTTACAACAATATTCAAACCGGACTCGGCTACGCAATGAATCTTGGCGCAGGTATTAAAGCCGGAATCAAGATTAATTATCACAATATTCATATTGATGACAGCCCCGAAAAAACGAATACCATGACCGGCGAAATTGGCGTAATCTACTCGCCTGCATCGTCAATTGATTTTGGAGCTTACATTAAAAATCCTACAAATCAACAGTTTAGCAATTGCGATACAATAATTCCGGTAGAATTATCTGCGGGAATTAAATACAAATTTCAGAACTACGGAAGCGCAAGTGTTGAGCTGAGCAAAAACAATTTGGAAGATCAAATAAAAATTTCGCTCGGAGTTCAAGGCGTAATTGCAGAACGTGTTACGTTACTTGGCGGAATTTCTACTTATCCGTTTGAAGCGTCAATCGGAGTTGCAACAGGTTTTGAAAAAATAAATTTTCAGATGTCATTTGTAAAAAATGAATACTTAGGCTGGATTCCTACAGCAACAATTATCTGGAGCAACAAACAAAAATCAAATAAAAAATAAATAGTTTTGCGGGCGTAATGCCCGTACAAAACTATGTTACAACTCTCCCACCCCCAAAAAAAATCACACAAAATTCTTTAATATATTTTAATTTTTCAACTTCAAAATAATTAATAATTTTGCGACATATTTATCAACATTTAAAGGGAATTATTGTATAAAAACAAATATTTATTTAGAAAAAAACTGTTTACTAATACAAAAATATACAAACATTTTTTTTAATTATCAACTATAAAAAACAACAAAATGAAAAAGAAACTAGTTTATGCAGCTGCAATTATTTTAGCAACTGCAACGGTATTTTCATCTTGCAAAAAAGACAAAGAAGATGAAATTCCGCAACAAGAAAAAACTGAAGAATCTCAAAAAACTGATGATTCTCAGAAAACTGAAGAACAACAAAAAAACGATGATTCACAGAAAACTGATGAACAACAAAAAACTGATGATTCACAGAAAACTGACGTAGGTACAAAACCTCAGGAAACCACCAAAGTAAAAATTACTTTTGACCTCAACGGTTTCGAAGGAACAGCTCCAGCAGCAATCGAAACTGAAAAAAATAAAGAAGTTACCCTACCGAAACCTACCACAAATTCCAAATTCAAGTTTATGGGTTGGTCAAAAGAAAAAAACGGTACAGTAATCAAAGATTTTAAATTCGACAAAGATGTTACACTCTACGCAATTTTTTCAACTGAAGTAAAATGTAAATTAGACGACATTGAAAAATATTTGGCAGAATACTCAAAATTGAACAAAAAAGAAAAATTGAATTTTGAAATTACTGACAAATGCGGTTTAACAGAAAATGTTGAAACGCCGTACTTAACTAACGGAGAATCAAAAGATTACCAAGAATGGGCAAACAAAAATCTTAGTAAAATTAATCTTAGTGCGATTTTTGAAAAACTCAACAAAAGTTTGGATAAATACCCAAATGTTCCACTTGTATTAGACTTTACTAATTCCGGATTGAAATATTTACCGGCAAATATGTTGTCAAATCTTAAAAATACAGGAGCAACAATTGAAATTAAATTACCAAAAACTCTTGAATTTTTATATCAAACTTTCCAAGGTTGCAAAAGAATCAAATCAATTACAATTCCGGCAAGTGTAAAAGTAATAGCAGGTGCAGCATTTCAAACTTGTACAAATCTTCAAACAGTAATATTTGAAGGAAACAGCCAATTGGAAAATATCACTACAGAAGCATTTTTCCAATCAGGAATTACAAGTATCAAAATTCCTAAAAATGTTAAAAAAATAGGTAATCAAGCATTTTATGAGTGCAATAATCTCAATAAATTGACATTTGAAAACGAAAGCCAATTGGAAACTATTGAAGTACAAGCTTTTTGTGGAGATGAAAAAATAACAGCGGTAACACTTCCTGCAAAAGTCAAAACAATTAAAAACGAAGCTTTTGCTCGTACAGGTCTGAAAAGTGTAACATTACCAAAAAGCGCAACTGATGTAGCAGAAAACGCATTCCCAACCGGTTGTAAAAAGAACAAATAAAAAAAATTAAAATAAAATCGAATCCCGTCATCACAAAATGACGGGATTTTTTTTATAGACACAAAAAAAAACTCATCTTACATAACAAATTGTAAGATGAGTTTCAGATAATTTATAACGTAATAAACATTTATAGAGCAACACCAAGTACATGATTATCAGGCAAGAAGCCGAAATAACGAGAGTCGTTACTTGAAGCGTGGTTGTCGCTGATAACGAAATAATAATTTCTCTCAAACTTGTAAGAATCTACTTGTTTGTCGTTGATATAAACTTTGTTGTCTTTCACCTCTACCTTTTTGCCTTCGTAAACTTCAATACAACGGCGGTAAAGGAGAATCGTATTTGGATTTAATGGAATACTCTTATCTTTTTGTGGAATTGCAACCGGTCCAAAGTTACTAAAATTCCAATGTTTAGATTCTGAATAAGGATAAAATGTACGGTCAAAAAAATCTGTAGGCAAAACTATTCTTTCAACATCCTTAATTACAGCAAATTTAGACAATTTATCAGCAGCACTTGCTGTAAGACTGTAAATTGTCATAGACTCGTTGTTAGAAATTTTGTTACTGAAATATTCAAGATAACGTTCAGCAAAAATATCTTCGCCAACCGACATGCCTTCTTTTGTAAGTCCGATAGAATCAAGACTTGTCGGATTAAGGATACCGTTGTTTACAACGAGATACGCATATTTGGAATTCTCAACGTCATTGATTTTGTTCTTATTTATAAAAACCACGTTGTTTTTTATCTGAACAATCTGACCCGGAAGTCCGATAACACGTGAAAGGTATACTTCACGATTATCCAACGGTTGGAAAATAAGTTCAGATTTAGAACACCAATTTCCGAATTTTCTACACATCGTATAATAATTTTTGTCAATACTCTGAGGATTGATAGTATCACGCTCAGGATGACGAAAAACTACTACGTCGTTGAAATCAGGGTTTGAAAGTTTTGAATAAAAGACAACAGAACCTAATTTGTAAGAAGGATCCATAGAATTTGATGAAACCTTTACCTTACCAATTGTGAAAAATATTAAAACGTTAACAACAAGTAAAACACCTCCCAAAATAATGAGAGTTTTCACCCAGGTTTTAAGACCGCCCCAACCTTTTTTCTTCTTAGAAGTAGTTGTTGTAGTGGTTGTTACAGTTTTAATAGTTTTGTCACCGTCTTTAGAAACAGTTTCTGTTTTTGTTGTCTTTACAACTTTTTCCTTGTTATCTGCCATTTTTAAGTTAGAATTGGAAGTAAATAAATGGCTGCAAATCAGATGTTTGAACCTGATACAGCATAAATATTATCACAATACAGATTAATAATTTCACCCAAATAGGCGAATTTATAAACCAATTTGTGTATCTATCCTTAAACGGAACTGAAAGCCAATGTATTAACATCCCTAAAAGTATTACTACAAAAACTTTCTTGTAACTCATTACCATTGTCGGAATTTGTGAAATATCCCAAGCATTTAGCAACCTGTCCAAAATTTGTGTCGTAGTTTCCACTTTGGATGCTCGGAACCAAATTCGCGTAAAGGTAATAAAATTAAATGTTAAAAAGATACCCCAAACATAAGCAATTATCTTGGTTGGCTCTTTAATTTGCGGTTTTGTAATATAAAACAAATTAGCAGCAAGTATAACAATTGCTGATAAAAGCCAAATTAGATAAAAATTAGTCGTGTATCCTATATAACAAAATCCTAACGAAATTACAAAATTTATCCATAAAATAATAGAAATAATCAAATTATTTTTTTGCGGATTTTGATTTTCGTTGTAACTAACTTTATTTGTGTGAGATAAAATTTTATTCCAATTGTCTGCAAGATAGAAAACTATGCTTGCAAAAGATGTCAACAATATCCATGAAAGATATTTTGAATCTGATTGCCAATATCCTGTAAGCACCACCGCACAAAGCGAGAAAAACGCAATTAAAACAAAACCAAGGAAATATTTTAAAGCAATCATGTTTTTTTCCGAAAGTCTAACAACCCAAACAAGATAAGCGTAAAACCAAACGCCGTCAGCCAACATCCAAAGAATCAAGCCGTTGGGATTTGACCAAACACCGTAATGATAGGTTATTGCAGCAGCGATATTTAGTACTACAAGAAAAATCCATCTGAGAACTTGCGTCGGTTTTTTCCAAAGTTTGTAAATTACAAGTCCGATACCGTTGTAAGCACCCCAAGTTACGAACAACCAACTTGAACCGTGCCAAAGTCCTCCAAGCCACATCGTTACAAAGTTGTTCATAGAAGTTGTAAGAGTGTGTTTGAAATTCGGATTGAAATACGAAATAATTGCCAAAATCAGCATGATGCCAAACAAAATAGCACCGACAATCAAACTGCCTGACAACATGACAATTACGAGCATAATTACAACCCAACAAAGGTAACCGCCTACAGAACCGTTTCTGTTACCGCCGATCGGGATGTAAAGGTAATCTTTCAACCATGTTGACAACGAAATATGCCAACGATGCCAAAATTCAGCGGTTGATTTGGCTTTGTAAGGCGAATTGAAGTTGATACTAAGTTTGAAACCAAGCAACAACGCCAAACCGATTGCAATATCCGTATAACCCGAAAAGTCAGTGTAAACTTGCAAACTATAACCGTAAAGCGACATCAAAGTTTCAAAACCCGAATATTTCATCGGAGTATCAAAAACACGGTCAACAAAATTGACAGAAATATAGTCAGAAATGAAAATTTTCTTGATTAAACCTTTGAAAATCATGAACAAAGCCATACCAAATTCTTGTCGAGAAAGAGAATATGGTTTGTAGATTTGCGGAATAAATTCCGAAGCTCTTACGATTGGTCCGGCTACAAGCTGAGGGAAAAATGAAACGTAAAATCCGAAGTCCAAAACAGATTTTACAGGTTCAATCTGACGACGGTAAACGTCTACACAATAGGAAATTGCCTGAAATGTAAAGAACGAAATACCAACCGGAAGAATAATTTTGTCAACATTGAAACTAACATTCGCAGCCGAATCTGCCGGAGCAGACGCCAAATGATTAAAAATGTCAAGAAAATAGTTTGCCGCAACAGCAAAGTAATTGACAACTACGTAGTTAGTTCCGCAAAATGTATTAACGGATTCTACAATAAAGGCAGTGTATTTGAAGTAAAAAAGTACGAACAAATTTACAACAACTCCTAACGCAAGAATCAATTTACGTTTCAAACCGTCGGGCTGCCGATGCAACCATTTGGTAATGAAGTAAATAGAAACAACCGTAAAGATAAGCAACAATACATAAAGTCCGCCCGTTTTGTAATAAAAAAACAGACTGACTGCCAATAAATAAATATTACGTAATGCGATTTTCTTGTAAAGAAACGCATACATAAATAATACTACTGTAAAAAATCCCCAAAAATAAAACTGCGTAAAAAGCAGCGGTTTTTCCGGGTCATAAATAAACCAACTCAGGAAATCAAAGTTCTGTAAAAATTCTCCCATCGCTTGATTTTTGTAAAAAATATTTTTGTTTTTCCGTTTTCAAAGTGCAAAAGTAGCAATTTTAAATAAAATTCACGCTATTTTTTGTCCAAATAATTGCTATAACTCTGTAAAAAAGCGTTAAAAAACATGTCAGCGCAAAAAGTATAGCCCGCCGAAGTCATGTGAACTTTATCAAAAGCCATCAAACCTTTGTTTACCCAAATGGCTGACGATCCGAAACCTCCCATGATGTCGTAAATACTAAACATGGATTGATTGTATTTGTTAACCAACTGAAGTACTGCATGTTGCTCTTTTTCTACAGCCGGATTCGGACGACGTCGATACAAATAATAATCATTCGGAACAACAAATGTCCAAACCGCATTCGGACAATATTTTTTGATTCGATCTATAAAAGCTACGTAATTATTGTAAAAATAATCTTCGTTGAAACTATATGAGTTACCGTCGTTTACACCAAGAAAAATCACAAACCAATCCGGATTCAGGAACTGCAATTGCGATTCCAGATGTGCGCAACCGAGCCACGAAGTAAGACTTGCGCCGTTGATTCCCAACGCGGAATATGTAATTCCCGGATTGTCGTTTCCTAAGTAAAATCCGTAAAGTGTAAATGACTGTTGAATTTCGTCCGTACGTTCAAAATGGAAGTTGGCTTCTGTAAGATATTTTTCAAAATGAAAAACCATATATCCAAGACTGTCAACACTTTCCACAGTATATTTTCCCATATCTTCGTCAGGAACAATATCAAACTGAACTGCCGACGGAGATTTGAAAACTTTTATTTCATTGAAATCGTAAGCAACTGTATTTTTGGGACTCATTTTAATTTGAAGTCTCGCATTAATATCCATGGTGGTAGCCGATGCGCCCGACAAACCAAGTTCGCAACTGCGTTTCCATTCCACATTGCGACAAGTAGTCCAAAAACCGGTATATGTAATACTGTAATTGCTTGGATTATTGGATTTTGTCATGCGGTAAGGAAATACAAAACCTCGACTTCCAACCAATCCGGGGTGAAAAGTCTGCAATCTTACTCGCATTTCGTGACTGAAAATGTCCGCCTGAGTATGCGATGCGCCAATTTGTACAACATTGATTTTGCCTTTTCCTAACATAATCAACGAATCAAGTTTAGCGTACAATTTATTAAAGTCAGACGAATCTTTTGAAAATGTCAATTTACCTTTGCTGTAGTCAACAAAAGGATAAAATGTAATATCGTAAGGATAATCTTGTGCTGAAACTGTAAATGTAAAAAGTAAAAATAAGAACGCTATCCGGTATTTTAAACTATTTTTCATTTCTAACTTATTGAATTTCAGTTGATATTATTTTTTAATAAATTGATTGTAACGAGCAATAATTGCAGAATAAAGCATTCGCGCCATCACATTAGCACCGTTTGGTGTAAAATGTACAAAATCTTTTTCTGCTAAAGCCGGTTCGTGATAAACCCAATCCGGCATAGTATTTTTACCGCCCATTGCAGCGTACATATCCCAAAACGCACATCCGTTGTTAAGAGCTGAAGCTTTCATTTTTTCTACCAAGATAGGCAAAACTTCGTATGTTTCGTACTGATCTTGAACTTTTTTACTCATATCAGCAGGACCGACAACAATTATCGACATCTTAGGACAAAGCTTTTTGATGTATCGGATTTGAGACGCAAATGCACTTACAAAATTACCGACATTGTCAGGATTCAACGACGGAACAGCATTACCGCCAAACTGAAGTATAAGACATTTTACATTAAATTCGTTATACATCTGAGCCAACATCTTGCCGTTCATCTTGGTAAAAATTGTACCGCTACAACCTCTCAATGCGATGTTATCAACTGCAATTCCGCTCAAACCATCCATCGCAAAACCGTATATTTCAGGACTTTGTGTACTTGAAAATTCAATTTTGAGATTTGCAGGCGTTTCGCTGAAATTCCAAAGTCTTGTAGTATAAAATTCTGACGGTTTCAGATTATCAGTAAACAAAAGATTATCACCGTCAAAAACTTGCACGTCACACTCTTGATCTGTATTACCGTAAATCAAACGACATTTTTTGATTGTCTTAACATTAGAACGGCTAACTGAAGAAGGAATAAATTGAACAACTCCGGTATGAACTTGTTTCGGCTCTTCGGGTTGAATAGATTCTGCAAGCTTGTTCATCACCAAAATAGAATCTTCAAAAGCTACAGAATCAGGAACAACCTGGGGAGTTTCAACCTTTTTAGGACGAAGCGGACCAAACATCGAGAAAGCCGCCAAAACGCCATAACGGGAATGACCGACCGCAGTATCAATTTTCGGGAAAATGGTGTAACGCTTCCAATCACCGAAATTTACAACTTTGCACGGCGAAGTATAATCGTAAGCCGTTTTTGCAGGAATCAAGCCCGGCCCCGAACCGCCAAACTGCTGTTGCAACTTGTAACGCAAATATCCTGTAATACGGTCGGTTTCTATCTGAGAATCACCGTAATGCATGATTCTTACAATACGTTTCAATTCATCGGGATTGGTAAGTGCCTGAAACAAACCTTCAAGACAAGCCAATCCTGATGACGGCAACTCCAACGGCTGACGAATAGAGTCAGTCATAATGGCACGCGGCTTAAACTCAAAAACAGAGGAGTCAACCATCTCTGATTCAACATATTTCATAGTATCTTCTTCAATAATAGACAAATCGTTGTCTACCAAATTGAGAACACTATCGTTTTTCGGCTGTTTCTTGATGCCGGCAGCTAGCCACGAATTAAATTCCGGGAATAATAACGTGACATCTTTAGATAATTCGATTCCGTCTTTAGGAAATGTAAGGCTCAAAACCAACAACATCACCAAAAGAACCGAAAAAAATGTGAATGTATGAGATGGCTTTACCACTTTTTTAAACTATTTCTTTTTACGTATTTTAATAACCTGACCGATTTGCAATCTTCTGACATCTGCTGAAGTAAAACCGTTGATTTTCATGATATCTTGATCAGAAATTCCGGGATAATGTGCAGCAATTGTATTAAGATTGTCACCCTTGCGGATGGTATAATATTCATAATTGGAATCAAGTTTTTTACCATTAGTATTGCTCTGAGCTACAATCTGATTAGACTTTTGCGACTGTTTCTGAGCAAATGTCATGTTATCAATATTTTTGTATGAATTAAGACGTTTGGTAGGAACGTAAACTACAAGTTTCTGACCAACATTCAATCTGTCGCGAACGATGTTATTCCAACATTTGAGTTTAGAGATTTTTACATCATACCAATTGGCAATAAATCCGAAAGTATCGCCTTGTTTTACAGTATAAGTAAGTTTTGATGAACCGGCAGGAATAGAATTGTCGCAAGGTTCCGGAGCGTAATTTCTTGAATTTGAAGAGTTTGCATAAGCAGATGCTGTAGCTTTTGCAATTTCAAGAGTTTGAGCCGGAGAGAAAAATATTGAATCTTTGTAATCATAAATTTCTTTTTCCTGTTCAGCAAATCTTGTAGCATAATCACCCGGAAGTCTCAAACTCATAGGCTTGATGTCACCCGGAATAATATCTTTTTTGTACTGAGGATTCAAAGTACGAAGTTCATCCAATGTAACTCCCAATACGCCAACCACTTGACCAAAATGCAATTTATCACTGATAACAACAGTGTCAGAATACGAAGGCATATCAACTCTAAAAGGTGCGTAACCGTGAGCTTTGTAATTGTTCATCAAATAGTTAACAGAAATAAAAGCCGGTACGTAACCTCTGGTTTCCAACGGCAAATAAGGATAAATTTCCCAGAAATTGGTTTTTCCGCCGGAACGTTTGATAGCTTTGTTAACATTGCCCGGACCACAGTTGTAAGCCGCAATCACCAAAGCCCAATCACCGTAAATACTATAAAGATCTTTCAAAAATTTTGCAGCAGCAATAGTTTCCTTATCAGGATCGCGACGGTCATCAACCAATGTTGTGACTTCCAAATCGTACATCCTACCGGTTCCGTACATAAACTGCCAAAGACCTGTAGCACCGGTTTTTGAAACTGCAACCGGATTAAGAGCCGATTCTACAATTGTAAGATATTTCAACTCCAAAGGAATTCCGTATTGATCAAAAACTTGTTCAATCTTCGGAAAATAATATTGAGACAATCCCAACAATGTAGGAATCAAATATTTACCACGACGGATATACATCTCAATCCATTCTTTTACCTTTTGATTGTAAACCAAAGGAAAAGTAGTAGGAATAGATTTCAAAACCGAAGAGTAAATAGAATCAGAAAAGTACACAGGAGTAGACTGAAGAGCAGTTTCTCGAGACATCTCCTCTGAATTGATAGAATTTTTGATATACCAAAGGGAAAGCAGGCTGTCGATTTCGTCGCTAACCTGATTTTCCTCGGCAACAATTTCAGAGATAGAGTTAGAAACCAAAGCATCATCGGTGCTCTCCGGATCCTGCGCAAAGGCTGTGGTCATACCCAGACAACAAACCGACAAAGCTGATACAAAAAATTTTTTCATAGTATTTCTTAAATAGAGTATTATTTAGTGTTAGGAAAAAACATGTTACAAATTTTTTTAAAATCTGATAACCAACCTCGCGCCCATCACGGCATTAGCCCCCAACATATCAGGAGCAGCATAAGGCTCTAAACGCATTGCAATATCATCAGTTACATTATAATCATACAAATGCGCATCAACTACGGCATCAAATATATTCATCATATAAACCAAAAACGTGCCAAGATAACACAAATCTCTGTAACGTCGATATTTACGCATATAATGTACGATATCGGCCTCGTTGGTTAAATTATAAAAGCTGACTCCGGTGTAGGAAGGATCTCCTCCGGCAGTAATGGCAAGATAATATCTTTCATCATTTTTCAACTGTTTGTATCTCACATTATAAAACTGAGATACATAAATCAAAGTACCAAAAGTACCGTAAATAATAGGAATTTTCCAATATTGACCGTTGTAAAACTGACCGGAACCCGGCAATGCAAAAGACAACCAACCGGCTAGTTTCGGATTTTTTGTAGGAGGAACATAATCTGTATCATTCAGAAATTCACTGTCTTCCACGTATTGATAGCTATCGCCATCGGTAGAAAATCTTCCACGTGTGGAATCATTTCTACCGGGTCTGTAGCCCTGTTTAACAGCAGGATCATTTAAATCTGGCTCTTCCGGCTCTTGTGCACTCAATGTAGAAGCAAACACAGTCACCAAAAGAATCAAAAAAATCCATACTTTCTTGATGTACATAAAAATACTAGAGTTGAATATTATTCAAGATGTCAACTATACGCTGATATTCTTCTTGAGATTTGAGATTGAATGTAAGTTTACAACTACCTTTGCCGTCAACTTTGAGATCTACAGGAACATTAAATTTCTGTGTAAAGTTCTGTTTTACTTGCTTTTGGTCGTCAGAAAGTTTCGGTCTGTCTTTTTTTACCATTACTTTCTTTTCAACATTCGCATCTTGAGGAGTATCAACATTTTCGGCATTTGGTTCACCGTTGTTGTCCTCAAAAACATAACCGTCAGGGTCTTTTACCAATTGTTCAACTTGACGGGCAGAAAGCTGATATTTTAAAACTTTTTCAAATAAATCCAATTGAGTATCAGGATTTTCAACACTGATAAGCGGACGAATCTGACCAACTGTAACGCTTTTGTTTCTCAAAGCCGCTTGCATTTCATCAGGCAACTTCAAGAGACGAAGCGAGTTAGTAATTGTAGTACGCGCTTTACCAAGCTGTGTGCTGAGTTGCTCCTGAGTAAGATGACATTCCTCAATAAGACGGTTGTAAGTTAACGCAACTTCTATAGAGTTGAGGTCTTCACGCTGAATATTTTCAACCAAAGCCATCTGAAGCATCTTAACATCGTCAGCCTCAGTAATATAAGCCGGCACTTGAGTTAAATCAGCAAGTTTAGAAGCGCGATAACGTCTTTCACCCGAAATAATTTCGTAAGTGTCACCAACTTTTCTAAGAGTCAACGGCTGAATAATTCCCAACGCCTTGATAGACTGGCTCAACTCCAAAATCTTGTCATCATCGAAATCAGTACGCGGCTGGGTAGGATTTGGATGAATCTTATCAATATCAACCAACGCAATCTCACCTGTATCAACTACTTTGGTAGGATCTTTCTCAAACGTTGTATTGTCCTGGATCAAATAGTCAAGTCCACGACCTAAACCCATTTTTTTAAGTGCCATTCTACTGTTTTTTAGAAATTACTTGTCGTTAACTAATTAAAAACTAATATATTGAAAAAATATTTAATGTTGCAAACAAAATTTGTTAAGCCTGAGCCGGAGCTTCGCCTTGCGCTTTAGCTTCTTTTTCAAGAATCTCTTTAGCGAGGTTCAAGTAATTGACAGCACCGTTGCAAGCCGCATCGTATTCGATAACAGGTTTTCCGAACGAAGGAGCTTCAGACAAACGTGTATTTCTCAAAATCAATGTGTTGAACACCATATCTTGGAAATGTTGACGAACTTCTTCTACAACTTGGTTACTCAATCTCAAACGAGAATCGTACATTGTGAGCAAGAAACCTTCGATTTGCAATTCAGGATTGAGTCTCGCTTGAATCATCTTAACAGTATTAAGAAGTTTACCAAGACCTTCCAACGCAAAATATTCGCACTGAACCGGAATAATCACACCGTCAGCCGCAGTTAAAGCATTAACTGTCAACAATCCCAAAGACGGAGAACAGTCAATCATAATATAATCATACTGATCACGAATCTTGTCGATGAATGCTTTCATCTTGTATTCGCGGTTTTCTTGAGAAAGCAGTTCGATTTCTGCACCAACCAAGTCAATATGTGACGGGATGATGTCCAAGCCGTCGGTTTCTGTTTTTAAAATAACATCCTTAGGATCGACATCCTCTGTCAAACAATCATAAATGCTTTTTTCAATGTTTCTAAGCTCGAATCCCAAACCTGATGTACAGTTAGCCTGTGGATCAGCATCTATTAAAAGAATTTTCTTATCCAATACTGCTAATGAAGCACCAAGATTAATTGAAGTTGTTGTTTTGCCAACTCCACCTTTCTGGTTGGCAATTGCAAATACTTTTGACATACCGTTATTTATTTTGTGATCTATCGTTTCCAAATAATCATTTCCATTATTTGGTCTGCAAAAATAACAATTCTTTTTGGATTTAGCCACTACACAAAGAAAAATTTACATTTACGTAATATAAAAAAATGCAAGTTACAAGTGTTTTGTTTTTTACAAACTACTGATTTACTGTATATTTACAAAATAAATATTTTTTTTTGCATTTTCGATTTTTTTTGTGTCGCCCGATCAGACCAGATACTGCGAATCTTAAAGATATTCTTATAATTGCAAACCAATGTTAATTTTTATACACTATTAAGTTGTTAAATCCTTAACATCTTGTTAATATAACAAGCAAATATCATTCCTAAATTTGCAAAAATTTTTAAATAACTTAAAATGAAGAAGATTACGTTACTTACAGCTTCTCTGCTATCAGGAATTCTACAACTGAATGCTCAGACAGATTCCTCTATAAATCAATTAATTGAAAATGACTTGCTCGAAGTTACTCACAAAGATGTTGTTATTACCGGTACTCGAAACCAAGTTTCTGTAAGACTTTTACCGCTTACTGTTACTAAATACACTCATGATGATTTGGAGCGAAACTACTCATTATCAATACTTCCGACAATTGCGGAACAAACTCCGGGTCTGTTTACCACCACCCGTGGAACTATCGGTTACGGCGTATCAACTAATGCTGCCGGCGGCATTAAAGTTCGCGGCGTTGGTTCGGGTGCTGAACTTTTGGTACTTATCGACGGTCAACCTCAATACGCCGGACTTATGGGGCATCCGATTCCCGATGCGTATCAAACGTATATGGCTGAAAATGTAGAAATTATACGTGGTCCATCGTCACTTCTCTATGGTTCTAACGCAATGGGCGGCGTGGTAAATATTATTACAAGAAAGTCAAAAGAAGACGGCTCGCATACCGATGCTATTTTCTCCGGCGGAAGCTACGGAACGGTTCTGAGTCAAGTAGTTAACCGTACTAAAAAAAATAAATTCAGCAGCATTGCCGGATTGAATTACCAACGTACCGACGGACACAGATCGAACTCTGAATTTGAACAATATTCCGGTTTTCTGAAACTTGGATACAATGTCAACAAGAATTGGAAAATAAACGGCGATATCAATTTTACATTTTTTGATTTCATGAATCCCGGACCAGAATCCGAACCGCTTTTCGATGCTGAAGGCAAAATCTCAAGAGGTCTTACAAGTATCTCGTTGACAAATGATTACGGATATACTTCCGGAAGTTTGAGAGTTTATTACGATTGGGGACATCATGAAATAAACGACGGTCATACATGGAGCGCAGAACCTCGAAAATATTTGTACAAACATGATGATTTTATCGGCGGAATCAACTGGTATCAAACAGCAAAACTTTTTGCAGGAAACAGAATTACAGTAGGTTTCGATTGGCAAAGTTTTGGCGGCGAAGCTTGGAACGATTTTTTTGCCGGTGACAAGAAATATTATGACAAAATAGAAAATCAAAACGAAATTGCCGGTTATGCGGATTTCCGTCAAGATTTGGCAGTTTGGTTGACAGCGGATTTGGGCGTAAGAATCGACAATCATTCTCAATCGGGTACAGAGATTGTTCCTCAAGGCGGTTTGTCGTTCCATCTGAATCCTCAAAACGATATCAAACTGTTGGTTTCCAAAGGTTTCAGAAATCCTACGATTTCCGAGATGTATATGTTTGCTGCAAATCCCGACTTAAAACCGGAACGAATGATGAATTACGAATTGTCATACAAAACTACCTCGTTAAAAGGTTCGTTCGGTGCAAACATATATTATATAAAAGGTGATAATTTGATTTCACGCGGTCCGAATCCCAACGGTGCAGGATTTTTGCAACAAAATCTCGGCGAATTTGAAAACTACGGTTTTGAACTGGAGAGCGAATACAAAGTTACGTTGTTTTGTACAATCAAAGCCAACTACTCGTATCTTTACATGGATCAACCCGTTACATGCGCACCGGAAGGTAAATTTTATGCCGGAGGATTTTTTCATTACGACAAATTCTCGTCAAATATCGGAATCGAAAATATTTCGGGACTGTATATCACAACGGGCGAAAATCCTGAAAAAGAAAATTATACTTTGGTAAATTTTGATTTCAGTTTTCAAGCTTTGAAATGGATGAAAATTTTTGTAAAAGCCGAAAACATCTTGAACGAAAAATATTCAACTTACGCAGATTTTCCAATGCCCGGAACTACTTTTATGGGCGGAATTGCATTGAATTTATAATTTAAATTTACAAAAAATCAACAACGGAAAACTCATATTTTCTATTTGTTTTCCGTTGTATTTTTTTAGATGTTAACAAAAAAAGGGAATTATTTCTCCCAATTTTCGCCATTCCATTTGAATTCTCCTTTGAAAAATTCATCATCGGAATTCAACTCAATTACCAATCCGTTTTCATCGATGTCAAAATAAGGATCTTCGGTTTCTACCGACGAACCAACATGCAACAACTTTTTAGCAGCTACAATATCCGGCAAAACTGAATTTGAAACTGTTTCCAATTTTTGATTTTTGAAAACATATTCTTTGATCTCGTTAACAGATTCTTTGTCAGAGATATATTTTACAAAAACCTGCCATGAACCGTCATTATTTTTAAAACAAATTTCATTCAACTGTTTTGAAACTTCCGATTCGTTTCCATCGTCATCGGTTACAGTTTCTTTGTAATTGTAAGACAAAAACTTACCGTCATTTTTAATCTGCGGAGTTAAATTTTTTTCCTTGAAAAATACCGCATTGTTGTTGATTGTGATAAGTTGTTCAAAAATAATTTCCGCAACTTTGCTTTCGTCAATAGCATTTTTGTCAACAAAAATTCTAATTTTTTCGATATTACCGTCAGATTTACTTGACGAAAAACGGATACAATTACGAGCATCCAACGGCGAAACAGCTGTAAAAACAAATTCTCCGTTGATTTCTTCAGGAGTTGCACCGTTACAAATATTTGCGAGCGGATCACCGATTTTGGTATCGTAAGTTGAATAACGTGAAGTCATTACATCAATAGCCTCTGCATTTTCGTCTTTGTCAACCAAAACTGCAAAAAATTTAGTACCGTCTTTTGAATAATAATATTTGTTACCGATATGACTTACAAAAAATCCTGAAATTTCAGTAGGCGGCTTCTGCCCTATTACAATTCCGCCAAGACGATCCGGCTTTATAATATTAAAACTCAAACCGGTATATTTTTCGGGAACGTCCACAGCATCAAACTGTTCGGTAGTTTTATTCCACTTGAAAAACAAACTTTTGAAAGCTCCGTAATATTGTTCGTTGTAACCGAGCAAACCGGCCTTGATACTTGCAGTAAGTGTATCACCGTAAAATTCATAATTGCAAACTTCATCAAAAGGCTTGGTTTTCAGGTCTTTTTTCAAATTATTGAAATCCTCTTCAAAACCCAAAATCAAGAAAGGATCCAAAACATAATTTTCCAAATCTCTGTCAACAGGCAACGGCGAAGACTTCAATTCTGTAAGTTTGTCACCATCAAAAGAATATGTTAAAACCTTTGTAGAACAAAAATCAAAACATTGTGTGGCAAGATAAACTACCAAAAAAGTTCCGTCAGATTTCGGGAAACATCTTACAACAAAAGATTCTTCCGCACCTTCTTCACCAACTTGATTGAAACCCGAAAATACCAAATCTCCTTTCTTTTCAAGAGCTTTGCTTCTGAAACTTTCCAACACATCTTTTTCAGGCAAATTCATATAAGCATCCCATGCCACGCCTTCGTAATTAGGTTCTGTTACGGTTTCAATTCCGGCAGACGGCTTAGGATTGTTGTTAACGGTTGTGTTGCAACCCGATAAAGCTGCAACGGCAACCAAAGGTAAAATAATTTTTTTCATAATAATATTACTTGTTTTCCAACTCCTTCTCATTTACAAAAGATTCACCGTTCCAAAAATATTTCAAAATTTTCAGTTTCATTCTGTCATATTCGCGGTCGCCGGTAAAACCGTAAGCATTTTTATCATATCCGACATAAAGTACAGTATCTTTCATTGCGTAAACATATTTTCCCATTCCTCTTGCACGTTCCAAAAGTTCTTTGGAAAATTTTTCAACCGGAAATTTGCCGGCAAGTTCCAACAAATCAGGCTTTGGCAAATCAAGATCGATACTTACAGCAGTACGACCGCCGTCTTTCAAAACAAATTCTTCCATATAAACGGTTTTCATCTTGCGGTGAAAATCAGCTTCTACTTTGGCAAGCGCAATCCACTCACCGCTATTTTTTTTGTAACAATAAAATGAAAGTTTTTGATAACTTTGTTTACCTCTATCAATCTCCTTTTCAAAATGACTGCCCAAAACTTCTACATCTCCCTTGAATTTGGCAGGTCGCATAACTGTATCAATAGCATTGTAAAACAACTGAGCCACATTTTGTTCCGAAATTTCCAACGGTTTGGAATTAGAATTGGGAACAACAGCAGCTTGTTGTTTGTTAACATCGCTTTGCATAGGCTGATGACTATGCTTAAAATCTACTCCGCAACTGCACAACATCGCAATTGATACAATAAGTAAAAATCTATTCATAATATTATATAAAAATTCTGGTATTTAGAAAATAAAAAAACTGCAAACTATTTTTCCGGATGCAGACATCACACAATATGATGTAATATAACGCACAAAATTAAAAAAATATGATAACAAAAAAAGAACGAAATATATTTTGTTAACAAAAAAATTGATAATAACGGAACACAATCTGTTGATAAAACAAATAAATGAACAAAACGAATACTATGTTTTGTATCGAAATTACTAATAACAACTATCGAAAATAATGAACATCGATAGAAAAAAAATAATAAAGTATAATTGAAAAAATAGTAAACTCACAAAAAAACAAAAAAAAACACCCTTGCGGAAGTGGTCTGCAAGGGCAAAATGGAAAATTTGAGAGAGAATAGACGATTTGGTGTCTATGAAACTAACAAATGACTTTAATAAAAAAACAATAATTAACTATAAAAAAAACAATAATAAACTATTTAAAATTTTCAATTAACTACAATCATATACAAAAAATCACCCTTGCCGATATTACTCCGCAAGGGTGGAGGGAAGTTTGATTTTTTACAAAAAAAGTCGAATGTAAAAATTAAAAAAAAACCTAAACCATTTTTAAATTGTTGGGAATAAACGAATTTGATATTTCATGTGTTTCTTGTTGCTGTTCAGTTTCAGGAACTTTTACGATAACAGCATCAGAATCGATAACAATTTCGTGAGATTTTGATTTCAAATGTCTCATTTTGATAACAGCATTCAAAATCAATGCTCCGAAAATAACAACTAATAAGATAATCCAAAAAATGGATGCGCTTAAACTTAAAACTTCTGTATTCATTTTTACTAATATTTACCGTCTTTTTAATTAAAAGATTTGTTTTTATTGTTCTTTTGACAATGCAAAATTATGAAGGATTTCAAACATAGAATAATGTTTATCAATGTTTGTTTCTATAGCAGCTATTAGTAAAATTGCATGATAATTTCGTTTTTACCGATAGCTGATATTGATTATACCAATAAATTTCTATAGATAAAATAAATTATTTTATTTAATTTTGCGCAAAATTATCAAGAAATGGAATTGCGACAACTTAGGTATTTTTGCACTGTAGCTGCATACAAGAATTTTTCGAACGCTGCGCATGAATTGAATATTACACAAAGTACTTTATCACAGCAGATTAAACAGTTAGAACAAGAATTAAATGTAGAATTATTAAATCGTGACTCACGACACGTACGACTAACTGATACCGGACTTGCATTTTTGCCACAAGCAAGAAAAACTATCGTTGAAGCCGATAGTTGCATCGACAAAATCAGGGATGTACAAAAATTAGGAACCGGAACTTTGAATATCGGTTCTACTTATACATTCTCGCCGATATTAAAAGAAGTGGTTTTGGACTTCATGAAAGCGTACCCCGGAGTAAAACTCAATTTATTTTGCCACTCGATGGAAAAACTTATGGAAATGCTTGACGATCAAGAAATTGACGTAGCTCTCAGTTACAAACCTTACGAAAATTATCCGAATATTGAATCTCATATCATTTTCGACAACTCGCTGGTTTGCGTTGCGTCGAAAAAAAATAAACTCTCGGAGCAAAAATTGATACGACTTTCGGAATTGGAAAAATGGAAACTTGCATTGCCCGCCAAAGGTCTTCAAGCAAGAAACACTTTTGACAGAATGGTGGAAGGTCTGGATTACAGATTTGATGTCAGACTGGAAATCAACGAGATAAATGTTTTACTCGATCTGATTCGCGAGACAACTCTCGTAACTGTACTTTCTCAAGCAACAATAGCCGGACAACAAGATTTGTGCGCTATAAAACTTGATCAATCGGGAACATCGATGGAAGGTTCATTTCATATCAAAAAAAATGCGTATATGAAATCGGCTACTAAAACTTTTATCAAAATGCTTTACGACAACAGAACATATTCTATGGCATTGATGGATTTGTTTTAGTGTAAAAATCAGAATTATAATCAATTGTAAAGATAAAGTGTAAAGGTATTTTACAAAACATGTAAAAAATCTTTACACTTTATTTTTTTATACATTTTACTAAAATTCTGAAATTCAGCAAAATAACAGATTTGGCACACCACGTGATAAACTTTCAAGTGTTAATAACTTATAATGAACTAATCAAAACTTATAAAGATGAAAAAAGCGATTTTACTAGTTTCCGTTTTAACACTTGCATTATTAAGAGTGTTTGGAAATACCGACAACAACGATCCAATTGAAGATAAAATATTTACATCAATCAATTGCGACGGCAGAGCAAATATTTACATCAGTCAAAGCGACAAATACGATGTAAAAATTGAAGACGAAACTCCTGACAAAATTTGTAAAGTTGAGATAAAAGACAATATTTTGTACGTAACAACACGAAATACCAAAAATAAACTCAACAATCAAAAAAAGATTAACGTCTATGTTACATGTCCAAACCTTGAAGAAATTGATTACAGCGGAGTAGGCTCTGTGGAAATTGCCGACGGAGTAAACTACGAAAACGATTTTAGAATAAAATACAACGGAGTCGGCTCTGTTATGATTCCGAAATTTGAATGTAAAAACCTCAATATCAATTATCAAGGAACAGGTTCAGTAAAAACCGGAGAGATCAATTGTCAATACTTCAACATGAAACACGGAGGCGTAGGCGCATTCAACGCTTCTGAAATTACAAGCTCTGAAATTGAAATCAGACAAAACGGAGTAGGTCAAATGGATTTCAAAGCTACATGCAACAACCTGATACTTACCAAAGACGGTACAGGAAAAGTAAGCATGGAAATTGATTGCGACAACCTGAATATCAGAAACAACGGAATCGGCAACGTTGACGTAAAAGGCAAAGTAGGTGCAGTAGATATTCAGAAAAACGGTATCGGAAAAATAAATACTTCCGAATTAGAATTTGAAAACAAATTTTAACAAAAACAACGTAACCTACAAAATATTTACAGCTAAATTATATTTTTATACAGACTGGCTGCCAAGTAGATAGCAATCTATTGGCAGCTTTTTTTATGCAAAAAAATATTGGCAAGTAAGGAAATTCTGCGTAATTTTGAACTCAGAAAAAACCAAGAACTAAAATGAGAAAATCAATATACGGAATAATTATAGGACTAAGCATCAACGCAAATATTACCACGGCTCAAGATTTGAATTTCAACAGCGAAAATTTCAAAGAAATGGAATTAACAATGCCGGACGGTAAAGTTGTAAAATACAAAGCTTACGAAAAAATATATTATGTAACAAATATTCAAGACGAAGCATCTCAATCACTTAACATCTACGTTCCTGAAAATTGCAAAAAAAATGCGCCGATATTTTTAAAAACATACGTTGGCGGTTACCTCGCATCCAAAGCCAAACAACCATCGGCAAACGATGCTACAGGACGCGCTCTTGAAGAAGGTTACGTAGTTTGTATTCCGGGAAGCAGAGGTAGTAACTCATTCTATCACAAGGATATACTCAACAAAAGAGGCAATCCGAGCGGAGAATTTGAAACCATTTATATCGGAAAACTTCCGGCGGGACTTCTCGACCTGAAAGCCGCAATAAGATATTTGAAATTCAACGACGACAAAATTCCGGGTAACTCTCAGAAAATCATTACAGACGGCACTTCAGCCGGCGGTGCGATGTCGTCGCTGCTCGGCGCTACCGGAAATCATCCGGATTACGAACGACTACTTAACGAAATGGGTGCGGCAAAAGCCTCCGACAATATTTGGGCTGCCGTATGTTATTGTCCCATAACAGATTTGGATCACGCCGACATGGCTTACGAATGGCTTTACAAGTCAACTAACAACAATTTAAGAAATCTAAACAGCAGTCAGAAAAAAACTTCGGAAGCACTTGCTGCGCTTTATCCCGAATATATCAATTCGCTCAATTTGAAAAATCCGAAAACCGGCGAACAAATTACGGACAAAAATTACATGAAATATTTGGAATCATGGATTTTGAAATCCGCCGAAAAAGCTATGAATCAAGAAATTGAGTTAGGCGATACAATGGGTTTGATTTTTTACGACGAATCAAAAGTCAGCCAATATATTTTGGGTGTTGACATGAAAAAGTACGTAGAATATGTATCAAAATGTCAAAAACTAAAAAATCCGCCGGCATTTGATGCACAAAATATCAACGGCAACTTGCCATCAGCAGAAAACAAAGCATTCGGATTGTCAGATGGTATCACACTGAATTTCACAGAGTTTGGCGTTGGTCACGAAGTAGCACCTGAACTGAAAAAACGTGTAAAAATGATGAATCCGATGAATTATATCACCGACGACAAAGCTCAAAAAGCTCCTTATTGGTATATTCGTCACGGCTCAAAAGATCGCGACACCGGATTTCAAATAAGTCTTAACCTCGCGACAAAACTTATGAACAACGGTTACAACGTTAATTATTTCATCGAGTGGGACAAGTCACACTCAGGCGATTACAATCTCAACGAGCTTTTCAACTGGTTGGAAAAATTGAAATAAAAATCAATTTTTAATCTTTTTGTAGACATAAATAAAAGCCGGAATCAAAAACAAGTCAGCAGCAACCCACGCCAAAGGATCACCAAGGCAAACACCCATAAATCCCAACGCGGGAACGGCAATGCAACTAACCAAAATTCGGGCTATCATTTCGGCAACACCGCTAAACAACGAAAGTTTTGTAAAACCAACACCTTGAATTGTATAGCGCAATATACAAAGAACCGCCAAAGTAATATGGAAAATTACGTTAACATGTAAAAAAAGTTCAGTTTTGTCAAGAACCTCGATTTCGTTGCCATCCATAAACCACGACCCGAAAATACGAGCAAAAGGCCAAATAATTGCAAACAGCAACGCCGTGTAAATCAACATCATAATCATAGAATCTTTTACACCGTGAATAATACGGGAAATCTTCTTCGCCCCGAAATTTTGACCCGCAAAAGTTGCCATTGCCATGCCCATATTATCAAACGCACAAGTAAAAAACATCTTGATTCTCATTGCAGTAGTAAACGCCGCAACCGAAGTAGTACCAAGCGCATTGTTGGAATTTTGCAACATCATAGAGCCAATGGCAGTAATCGAAAACTGCAAACCCATCGGCACACCCACCGAAAGAAGATGTCCGGCATGTTGCCAACAAAATTTTTTCTCACCGTCAGATTTTTTCAAGACAGGAAACTTTTTCATCATAAAAAATCCGCACAAAACAGTTGCTACAAGTTGCGAAACCAAAGTAGCAAACGCCGCACCGCCGACTCCGAATCCAAATCCGAGAATAAACAAAAAATCAAGCGCGATATTAAGAATTGTAGCAACAATCAAAAAATAAAAAGGCGTTTTAGAATCACCCAAAGCACGGATAACCGACGCAAAAAGATTGTACATAAAAATTGCCGGAATTGTAAAAAACGTGATTAACAAATAGATGTAAGCACCGTCAAAAATATCGTCCGGAGTTGACATCCAAACAAGAATTTTTCGGCAAAGCAAAACAGTTAACAACATAATAATCAACGACATAACAATTGATATTCTGATACTTGTGTTAACATAAGATCTCAACATCACAAAATCCTTTGCACCAAACTTTTGCGCTACAGGAATACCAAAACCGCCACAACAACCATTACAAAATCCAAGAATAAAAAACAAAACCGATGACGACGAGCCAATAGCTCCAAGCGACTGAATATCAAGACTTTTACCGATAATAGCAGCATCTACAAGCGAATAAGTTTGTTGCAAAACAGTTCCCAACAAAAGCGGCAACGAAAATTTCAGAATCAACGGGAAAGGTCTCCCGACAGTCATATCTTTGGTAACAGCCATTTTACAATTGTTTTACTTCATTGATATTCAACAATTTATTAGAAATAGCATAAATTGTCAACGCCGAAGCCGAATGAATCTGAAGCTTTTTGGAAATATTTCTGCGATGAGTTAAAACCGTATAAACCGAAAGATTCAAATCTTCAGCGATTTGCTTATTGGATTTGCCTTTTACAACTGAACGAATAATTTCCTTTTCACGTTCAGAAAGTTCACCATCTTCCACCTCATGGTTCTTATTGAATTTCATCAACTTATCAATAGTAAGATGAATATCAACCGGATCATCATAAAGATTGATAACAGCCTCATACTGAGCCAAAACAGAAGAATCCACCGGAGCAACCGACAAAGCAATATAATGAACTTGTTTAGATTTTTTTTGACATTGCATTGTTGCCTCGGAAGCCCAACCGGGTTGAGGCTTACAATCGGAATTACACTGTTGGAAGTTTCTCACATCAAAAAACTTATCTAACATCGGATTAGTAATTATAATATCGGGGTCAAACTCCTTAATATTAACGACTTGAGAAACATTGGCAACTTCTTGAAAAACGACTTCACAGTCCAATTCATTTTTAAGACAAGCAATAATTCCAGCCCGCAAAAATTCGGAAGATTCTACTACAGTGATTTTTATAGATACAACGTGCCGCATTTGGATTTTGGATGTTTTTAAACTGCAAAATTAAAAAATTTCATCAAAAAAAACATCAATCTACGGACTTTTGTATTTCTCTTTTCAATTCGGAAAAAATGAAAATTCAATCAGTAAATATTTATGTCTCTATTAATAATTTCTATTTCCAGAAAAACGTCAAACAAAAGCATCACTACAAAGCTCAAAATGATGCTAATGCTTATAAACTTTTCAATTCGTTTTTTCATTATGTTAAAATTTTAGATTGTTATAAAAAAAATTCCGTTTCTCCCGTGCGGAGTCCGCACGGGAGAAACGGAAAGGAGAAAACTACTTCAACAAATTCTTTTTTAACTCTTTAAATAACAAGTTCTTCACATCTGACAATGTTTTTTCTGTTTTTTGCTTTGTTTTGGAGTCAAGATTTTCCAAATATTCCAAAGCACAAACATAAAGAGCACAATCAAATTCGTTGGTTTCTATTTTTCTAAGCGAATTATGTAAATCGCTAAACAATTTTTTTGTACTGTCTGGAAGGTCTTTTTGTGTTGCTGCTTTTGTAGATTTCGCACTTTCGTCGTAAACAAAAAAGATGCGTTTCAACAAGTTGATATTCGCAAACTTTCTCTGATACTGAGTAATCAAATCATAAAATGTCAAAATCATAAAATCATCATTATGATTGAGAATCGCGAAATTTATTCTTTCAACATCGCAGACATTTTCTGAAAACTTCTTCCAAAAATCATTCTTTTGATTGTCCGCATCATTTTCCGACCCAAACAAAAAGTTGCCTACAAATTTAAGCAAATCATCAGAATCCGTTTTTTGAGTTTCAACATTTTGTTGAATAGTTTTCTTGTATTCAGCATACGGTGAATATTTCTCTGGTATCAAGAAAACATCATCCAATGACCTATACAATTCCACATCTATCACTTTCGGATGTTTGATTTCTATTTTTTTAATCAATTTGTCGCCGTCAAGATAACGAAAATTATCATTTGGATTGTTCATAAACTCAGTTGCCCAATCATCTTTGACTGTCAGCGGCGGAACCTTCCTCTTTTGTGAAAAAAACAAACCGAGATTTATGTTTTTGTCCGCATTGTAATGGCTGTACAATGCCCGAAACCATTCCTGCTGTTCGTCGGTGTAACCACCGTCATTTCCGCCAAAAGTAATTTGAACCTCAGGCGTTTTAGATGATTTTATGCGGACAAGATAATGTACATCGTCATTTATCAAAATCGGAAAATTAAAACCAAAAAGTTCGGTTAAAAGTTCCTGCTTTTTTATGCCGAATATTATGCACCTATTATCTTTGCTGCAACGGTTGAAAAACGTTTTGCAATACTGCTCAAAACCACCGCCTATCAATACGGATTCATTTGACAAAGCGGTTAAAATGTCTTTCTTCAATGCTTCCATAATTTTCAGATTTTATATTTTACTGTTTCAATAACTTCAAGGAGTTCGTCAATTTTTTTAGACAATTCATCCTTTTTATGTTTCAAGGATTTTATATCATCATTAATAGAGGACATATTGATATACTCCTTGAATCCTTTTTGAATAGCAATATCTGCATCTTCAATTTTCTTAAAAATGTCATTCTCGAATTTTATCAAGGCTTTATTCAAAGCGTTTTCCATGGCTTCTTTGGCTTTAATTTTTTCATTTTTGGTTTTACCAAAAATAGAATTCCAAAAGTTGACAAACCTATTTTTTGCCTTCTGAATTTTTGCCGCAGTTTTAACACTTTGACTGTCAAAAGATATTTGTTCCAACAAGTCATTAGAATTATTTAAAACCTCTTTTAAACTCTGCTTAAACTCTTTTTTTTGATTTCCTGAAACATTCAAATTTAAAATGTATTCTTCTGCAACTTCACGCAATTCTGTATTGTAATCATTAAATATTTCTGATACATTATTCCTAAGTACAGAACAATCTTTTGCAATTCTGTCGCAAACAGAATCACATTCATCTATACTTTTAATGGAATTAATATCAAGACCTTGTTCGCGTTTGAAAGACTTAATCTCCTTTTCAATGTCCGAATTGCGTTTTTTCTTCTTATTGCGAATTTTAGAAGTATTAAAAATTGAACAAATGTCAATTTTGTTGTCTTCGTCTTTGCCAATAGAATACATAACAAGATTTTCCAATCTTTTAGGTAATTCCAACGATTTTTGTTTCAAAACGTCAAGTTCTTTTTTCAACTCAGCCGCCTTGCGTTTTTTTACAATCGGCGTTTCTTGATTTGATTTTTGTATTGCAATTTTTTGCACGGTGATTTTTTGCAAAATTCTTTCGCGAACTTTGTCAACCAAAGCATTATCCTTATTGCTTACAACAATAATATCATCAGTATCGCCAATATTAGGAAAATGTTTGGCAACTTCACTTTTTGCTTTCTCTATAATTTTAGTCATATCACCTTTGCAACTTGCATAAGTGTTGTGTCCCTCAGCCAAATCATAAAAAGTCAGAACAACTATTTTGGGACTGCTCACTTTTAATAAGAACTTATTTACAACGGCAGCGGATTCTTCTATTTCGGTAATTTTAATTGCAACAACCACCAAATCAACTTTTTCAACATACTCTCTCGCCATTGCAGAATCGTCAAAATAAGGACCGCCAAGACCGGGCATGTCAATCAGTTGAATATTGTTCTGAAAAAAGTTTTTCGCAAGAGTCCGTTTATCGCCTACCGGAATTTTTGCCTCTAAAAAAGCAACTCCCGAATTGTCCTCATTCTTACTCTGAGCAGTTTTTTGAAAATCTGCATATTCCGCAAACTGTTCACAATCATGTTCGCCGTTGAAATATTTGTATGCCGTAGGCGATGAAATACTATCATCGAAAGCCACTCTGATAACTTTTGAAGTTACGACAGATTCGCCTTCGGGCAGTTTTTTATCTTCGTCCAAAAGAAAAAGACTATTCACCAATGCCGATTTGCCGTGCGAATAACGACCGAGCATACCAACGTAAACGGGCGACTTCAAAAGTCGGGAACAGTTGTCCAACTGTTCTAAAAGCGGTCTGGCGCAGTTGTAGTTGATTTCTTTCAAATCAGACTTCAATTTCGGCTCAAAACTGCTTATTACGTCATCGTCAAAAATCTTTTCGATTTCCGTCTTGACAGTATCAATCTTTTTTTCGAGTTCTTTTGTTTGTTCTTCCATATTATTAAGAGTTTACAGGTTATCTAATAAATTAATAGTCAAATCCAATAGGTTTTCCATTTGTTTTTCCTTCTGCCTAGTTCCCGAGTTGAAACTACGTTCAACTTCCTGAATTTCAGCAATTATCTTCTTATTGACTTTATCAATATTTTCTTCGGTTTTACTCCGTGGAAAACTTTTTTTCAAAGCATTTAATTGGTTAATAGTTTGCGTTTTATAATTGTTAAAAGCAATTTTTCTATTTTTTCTCGTAGTCCATACAATTACCAATAATATCAGCACAGACAAAATAACTATCAAAAACATAACCGCCTTTGTAACCGAAGCCTGCATATTTTCATCAAGAATATACGAAAAAGGCCATGTCTGCGCTTGTCCTAAAAACCATGTCAAGGCGAAAATAACCGCTACACCTATAACGACAGCAATTAAAACACTCGGATTTGAAACAATGCTTATTATATTTTTAATAGCAAGTTTTATGTAATGCCCTGTTTTGCCGACAAAATTTCCTAAACTACTAATATTTAACGGTTTATAAATGTTTTCAAAATCAATATCCAACGAATTTATAAATGCGCTTTCAGTTGCGGTTTTCAATTGTTCCCGCATTTCGCTTTGAACAGAACTATGTCCGATTTGCTTTTCAATCAAATCTCTAAATTTGTCTTTGTAATCAGCGTAAAAACTTTCTGCGTTTTCAATATGATGTTCAAAACTGTTTTTCTTTTTCAGTTCGTTTCTCATTGAATCAATTTGTCCGATGTTTTCAGCACGGTTTACTTGAAAAATAGAATTGTCAATTTCAGCAATATATTTGCCGTATTGATTTTCAAGATTTGTAATCAAATGCTTTTTTAGGTTTTGAGACTCAGAACTTTTGGCAATTTTATCAATTTGAAAACCGCAATCATTTTTTTGCTCTTTTTCAATTTGATTTTTCAAATCCGACAGCAAAGGTTTCAACACTTTGCTGTGTTCGTTTATCAAATTATTGCGATGTTCTTCGATTTTAATTTTATCATTGCCGAGAGCGTTTTTGTCAGGATTTACAAAATGTCTGATAAGTCGCACAATCTTTGCGACTTCATTTTGCGAATCTTCTTTGGTTTTAATAAAAAACAAATCTTCAAATTTTTGATATTTTTCGCATAAATCGGAAACATTGTCAAATCCGTCTGTGTTAGTGAAAGCGATAATTATTGGAATGTTAATATTTTTATTTTCAACGATATAGTTCAAAAGTCGGGAATGAATAGCATATTCTTCCGCCTTGATAACGATGATGGCAAGGTCAATATTTTCCAATGGCTCAAAACCTTTGTCACCAGAGAACACCGTTATTGAAATGTTTTTCTGACAGAAAAGTTCTGTTAAATCGTTTTCTGTATAAAAATTATTTTCTGAAAACGAAATGCAGACATCTTTTTCGTTATCATTTTCAGAAATTTTCCAATCGCCGTTCAGTGAAAATATTTCATTAACCAACTCGGATTTTTCAGAATTGGAATTTCCTATAACTCCGACATTTAAAGGTTGCTTGATTAAATTCTTGAATCTTTCAAGTTCGGTTTTAAGTACACGCAAACGGTTTCCTAACTCGCTATTTTCAAGCGGGCTTTGATTGAGAAACTTGTTGATGCAGTCAACTTGTTTGCTAAGATTATATATATGATTGTAAGTGTCCGGCATTATGTTAATTTGAGTTAATCTAAGTTAGTAATTAAATTGTAATTAACTTTTATAGTATCAAAATCTTTTTCCTTCAACAATTCATTCACTATTTTAGCTATTTTTAAGTTGTCTTTTTCGTAATCAGATCCTTCAAAATTCACAAAAACAGTCTTATTAAATACCTTCACAAATTTTGTATCAATTTGAAATTTTTCAGAAATTAATTCAGATTGTTCTGTACTAATATTAAGAAATTTATCATAATACCCATTGATTACACCTCTTTCAAAATGTAACCAATTTTGAATATCATTAGATGGACTATCATTGTAATGACTAATGATTTGTTTCTTCTGCTTTTCTGACTTTGTATAGAATTTTACTTGATTATCATTAACCTCAAAGTAAATACCCATTTTTCGAATAAATTTATCAGACTTAATTCTATTAAACAAAATTTCATCTGAATAATCTCGTAATGATGAACTTTTAATTTTATCTTTAACAGTTTTAAAAAAAATAAAAATTATCATAAAGGAAATTATACATGTAACAAATATATTTAAACAACAAATATTGAAATAAATTAAAATACCAAAAACAAATGCACAAATCCAAAAAATAACTAATAGCCAACCTATCAAAATTACAATTTTTGAAGGAGAAAAGCCTCGCACCGAAAATATTTTTTCAAAAAATGTTTTATTATTAAAATCTTTATCAGTCTTTAATGACCAATAATTATGAATCAAGGATTCATGTTCAAAAGAAAAAACATTGCGTAAACTTTCCATATTCCAAATAGCATTTTCATAAACTTCATACCATGCTTTTGATCCCTTTGCCATCCACAACCATAGTAATGATAGAGTACAAGCAATGATACAAATAAAAGAACTAAGAATCGGAAACAAATTCTTACTTTCATCACAAAATTTGCCTTCCAAAAATTTACTTATCAGGAATCCGTATGCAGTGAAACATACCATAAGGAATGTCCATACAAATATGGAATTTTCCCAAAAGCGTTTCAAATGATAATCTTTTCCTTCATAGTAATGCTTGTACAATTCTTTAAGGTTTTCAATCTTTAATTTTTTTGCTTTTGCTTTATCATTCATTTCTTGTCCACAAGACGGACATTTTTCCTTGGCTTTTTGTTCCATTTTCTGTATTTTTTAAGTTAACGTTTTCTTATCCAAAGTAAAAAAGGCGTAGAACTATTACGATGACTTATCTAACGTGAAGGCTCCAGACTCCCAGCAAATACATAAGCGCAAAATAGTGAAGATTTCAGAAAGCCAAATAAGTATTCTGAAATATACCTTTAAATTTTTTGCCCTTTTTATATTTTATAAGCAATAAAAATTTTTAGTAGTTATTCACACCGCAAATCTAAGAAAAGAATTCAAAAAAAAAATTATTCGTTCAAAATTTATTATGAAACTTTATTTTTTATTAAAAACACTCAAAAAATGACTTTTAGCGGAGCTCCAAACAATAAAAAAAGGGAAATTTCAAAAACCAATTCAAAAAGAAATGCCAAATATGAACATAGAAAATATTGGGACTTCCGATGTAATATGTAAAAGGGATTGTTAAAAAATCGAATTGGAACGCAGACGACACGTCTGTGGTTATCTACAAGGCAGGCGAGCCGCCTGCACTCCAACTTTTTAGACAACCTCAATTTTAATAAGATGCAAAATTTTTCAAATACCAAAACAACAAGCGCCCCAAAAACGAAAAAAAGCGAAACCATTATTTCTAACGATTTCGCTTTGTAAAAGGTGGCGGTTACCTACTCTCCCAGTTCGTATCTCAGTACCATCGGCGCAAGCGAGCTTAACTTCTCTGTTCGGAATGGGAAGAGGTGGAAC
>JAFXZT010000144.1 GCA_017541145.1 Bacteroidales bacterium
ATCCGACAAAGTGAAAGTAGACTTTGGCAGTTATCCCAAAGACAGCGTAATATTCAAAGATAAATATGGTGTAAAACTAAAATTTACCGATAAAAACATCTTGACCTTTACGGGTACAAATCAAGCCGATACCAATTATATCTATGCTTACCATGGAGATCAAAAAATCGGAAAATTGATGCTTAACGTTTACAAAAGAAAGCCAATAAAAGTATGTTTGGTAATGGTAAACGGTGCGAAACACAAAGAAAGTTTTGCCGAAATCCAAAAACACCTCAATAAAGTTTTTAAACCCGCTGTAGTTGAGTTTGAAATAACTCACGCCGACTTTAAGATGTCGGAATTAACAAGTTTTTCACATGGTGGAAGTCCTTGGAATTCAGTTTACAACGACGACCAAAAACGTGTACTTCGTGCTTACAATGACAGTATTAAAGATGGCGTTTATTATTTGTTTTTCATTGACAACGTAACCGACAAAAAAGACGGTAACGGTACAATGGTATCTGGTTATATGCCACGCGGTTACAACTGCGGCTTCGTTTACGACGGTGGTTCACCTCACACCATTGCCCACGAATTAGGACACGGAATTGCGGGCTTGGAGCATGTGTTTGAAAATTCAAAATCCAGCGGCAAAACCAACAACTTGATGGATTACGCTTCGGGCGAAGAACTTTGGCATTTCCAATGGGATGAAATTCAAGACCCAAGCAGGGTTTGGATGAAGTGGAATAAGGATGAAGAAGAGGGAGAAAGTTTGGGGAGTTATCCTACCTGTGTTTCTAATTTTCTAGAAGCATTTAGACGTGCATTCGTTTATCGCGAACCTTTTAAGTTTGATATTGTCAATGAATATTCTGCTGAAAATATTCAATTACTTAACGATAAATACTACAAAAAAATCGGTTGGGAAACAACTAAAAAAATTAATTGCCAAATAGATTCGTCGAAAATAAAAAAAGTTATAGATGAATCGTTCTTTTTTGATAACAAGGAATATATATATTCTTATGATGGTTTTGCAATATCATCAGACAATGCTGATATTTTTGATTATTTGTTTCCTTCAAAGAAAGTTTACGATGCTCAAATGAAATCTTATAGAAACTGTATTGTAAATACTTTGAAAGATAGAGATGAAATAATTAGGAGATTATCTACATTGCCAAATAATGAGTTTATGAACTTTTATTGTAGGGATAGGGAAAAACTTTTGAATATTTTGGCACGCGGGGAATTAACTGATGCAAACAGTCTTATTGGAGTTTCTAATTGCGTTGATGGAGAAAAAGCAGCAATTAATTTAATTAAATATGTTCCTGATAATCAGTTAGATTCTTTGTGTAAATTATTAAGCGGTGATTTTTATAAGCAATTATGTTCGCAAATAGATGATGTTTTTGGAGATGACAATTTTACGGAATTAAATAATATTGTTAATTCTATAAAACGTAGAAGCTCTCAAACTGCACAGGTAATTAACGAAATCCGTAATTACGCAGGTAACGGTAAATTTATATGCGATGATAAAAAACTTATGGAAAACATTATAAATTTTCCAAAAACTGATTTCCAACTGTTTTTGGACTGCATGTTCGGTAAAGATGGTGTTTTCGTGGAATTGTTAGATAATCCTAATAATGAATTCTCAAAAATAGTATTTGACCGTTTAAAACTGTATTATGGAAATGACTTAGGTTTAATGCCTTTAACAATACGAAAGGAATATTTAGCATATTTTAGTCATTATCGTTTGGGAATGGCTTCTTATAACAATCCTTTTTCTCGTAAGTTTATAAGTCTTCTTTTAGAGACTACACCTGATAAAGATTTACCTTCAATTATCAATTTATTAGATGATAATAATAGATTTATATACAATTCTTTAGGACAATATGGAGGTGGCAAAGCTTATTACAATTCTGTTTATGCTAAATCTAAAAAATGCTATAGTAATAATATTTTGCCGTTAGAAAAACGAGAAAAATATCTTTTGTATTATTCACGTTTAAAAGAAGTTTATGAACCGGAAGAATTTATCGTAATTGATTTAATAGAGACTACGCCTAAGAATGATGTTAAGCGATTGTTTGATTATATGAATCAGAATGATATGTTCAGGAATTTGGGTTCTAATATGGACAATTTCTGGGGTGCTGATAACTTGGACAAATTTGCAGAAGTACTTCATAATAAATGGATAGAGGCTGGTGGTTCTGAAAAAGAATACCTTAGAATGACCAAGCAATATTTCATCAATCCACTTTGGCGAAATAGAGCAATGTTTCATTACACTTTTTCTGGAGGTGGGCAATTAGGGCTTATATTAACGGGTGTTAATGTATCTGTTTCATTTGGTTTGGGTTTTGATACATACGGCAATATTGCATTTTTTGGAAATGCCAACATATTTGCATATTTGTTAAATAACGGTTTTCAATTCAATAAGCTATCAGATTTATTTTACAAATCTTTTGATGAAGCGATAAATGATTATAAGAACTTTAATATACTATCAGGCATCGGTATCAGCATCGGTTCGTCTTATAATTTTGATTTTTGGGCGGATGATGTACGAGCATTGTTTGGGTTAGGAACTACTGAAAGTATTGAAGTCTCTCGCAAAGATATTACTTTAAAAATGTTGTTCAATTATGACGGAGAAGGTAAATTCATTGGATTTGGTTTTGGTGTTGACATAGGGGATGGAAAAAGTTTGCCAATATCTTATCAAAAAATATCCGAAACAAACCGAGGTTTAGTTTTTAATCTAAGTGATATACCTCTTTTAACAAATTGTAAATTTGATTCTTCTCAAAAATCCAAACCATCTTATGAAATAGAGAATGGTAAACTTGTAATTAGGTCTTGGTTGGGAACTATTAAGACTGATTTGGAAGCTTACTGGGGGGATGATGATCATAATTTCATTATTACAGATGGTTGTAATTTTTTAATTGATAAATAATATTATGAAACTATTTAGATTATTTTTTATAATTTCATTTGTCATATCTTCATTAATTATTCTATTTATTTTGTTTTTTTTCCCTAAATATGAGAAAAAAACGAGTAGCAATAAAGAGATAATAAGAGAATACTCTAATTTTGGGGGAGATTCTTTGTTTTTGAATCAAATAGCAGAGGCATTTATTGAAACAAACTATGATGGTGTAATAACCTATAATTGTCATTCCCCTGGTAGTGGATTACATACACTGGGAGATTATAATTCAAGTGTTGATTTGACAAATAGATTTCCAAAAATACGAGAAATTATAAGGGAAAAATTCCAAAATGCAAAGGATAGTTGGTATGATTATGAATATAATAATGGAATTGTTTTCATTGATGTAGCATATTCTTTATATAATCATAAAATGAAGTCAGTTTTATTATTATATACTAATAATTTTAAAGAATTAAAACTTCGATTTTCTAACTATAAATTTTATGATACTAATACTATGCCTGTAGAAACATACGGTTGGTTATATAGTATCGGAAATAATTGGTATATATGTTCTCCTGATGATGATATATTGTTTCAGAGGTATAATGATTTTAGTAAAACAAAAAATAATTACATAAATGAAAACTAACTTATTAATATTAACCATGTTGTTGCTTGCAGCCTCGTCTTCGCTGCAAGCTCAGCCGCATCTTGTTGCGCTTTCCAAGCCCGGCAAAACGTGCATTGAGTTGCCCAAGTAATTTAATTTTCCAAATCTCAAAAATATTTGCTACTTTTGCGAATGAAACAAAATTTAGAATAAAATTATGTCAAAATATCTCAATCCATATACCGACTTCGGATTCAAAAAACTTTTTGGAACAGAGCTTAACAAAGATTTGTTAATCAGCTTTTTAAATGCTTTGTTTGAAAAGTGTAATGAACTTCCGAAAGATAGAATCGAAGACGTAACCTATCTCAACGCCGAAAAACTTGGTCGTGCATCATCGGAGCGTCGCGCCATTTTTGACGTTTATTGTACAACAAAAAGCGGAGCAAAATTTATTGTTGAAATGCAAAATGTGTTTCAACAGTTTTTCAAAGACCGAAGCGTATACTATTCGTCGTTTCCAATTCGCGAAATGGCAAGAAAAGATTCCAAAGAAGAACCGTGGAGTTACGAACTTAATAAAGTCTATACTGTTGGTATCCTGAACTTTGTGTTCAAAGATACTGAGGACGAAGGCAACGGAAATTTTAAAAC
>JAFXZT010000145.1 GCA_017541145.1 Bacteroidales bacterium
AGCAGTGTCATATTTGGATTTTTGCCGAATGCAAGTACAGGATAAGCTTGCTCTGATGCCGAAATAATAGCCCATCTTCCATCTTTGTAATGCATACAATAGAGGCAAAGAGTATCATTCAAATAATCTTCTTCAATATAATCCATTTGTCCAGCAAATATTCCAATACTCCTGAAATAATTTTCTGAAACAATCAATGCCTGATTTTTATCAATTCTTTTCTGTGCTATAGTTTCAACTGGCAAGAACAATATTGTAACTAATAATACAATGTATTTTCGGTTCTTCTTTTTATATTTCAGTATTTACAGGTTCAAAAATAACGTCTTCTTCTCTTGTTGGAACAATACAATAAACCCTATCGCAGTAGCACTCATCAGCAAAATGATAAAATTTACCAACAACACAAACCTTACACGGTGGATCGGGTAAGGTAATGTTTAAAGGCTCCTCTACGTTCGGAAGCCAAATGTGGTGGTTTGTTCTAATATTCACGTAGTGACAGATTGACTGGGCGTTTCCATTCCATACAAAATTTGTATCATCCATAATGGCAAAACCATTTTCACTTTCTTCACTTGCCAACCATCCCCAAACCATAACAGTATCACCCATAGCCAAAGAGTTACGGTGGTCCCAAATATATTTCGGATCAACATAATCATTGTTCCATTTCTTGGGTGGACGGTCGGCGAAATACGATTTCCAACACGAGACAAATAATAGCGTGACCAATGCCATTATTAAAACTTTCGTTTTCATTTTCATCTTTTATTTATTATTCTTCAATTCATCGATTTGTTTCTGCAGGTCTATGACGTAGAGCGTCAGCTCCTCTACTTTCTGCAGTAGTTTGGCGTTCATATTTTAAGTTTTATACTGTTTTATCGACTGCAAAGATAAGACTTTTTTTCTAATTGAGGCGGATTCACAAATCCGCCGCATCAGATTTGTATACCTCTGTTGCGTCGGAGCACAGATCCGCCACAACGGAGTTTCTCTATTTAACCGCCACAAACAAATTATAGCGCACACCAAACAGGAGCGAAAAATACCACGAATCCACCTGAATCTGGTCTTCTTTTACATCTGTCCTTCCGACACCGCGCCACGAAACAAATGTTTTTGTCAATGACAACTGAGAATACAACTGAATCCGTTTCCCGATCGAATAGTCGACATAGGGTCCGACAGACAGTTCGGGGAAAAACCAACGGAAAAAATCGTCGCGCCAGTTTTGCGACTCTTTTAAAACGCCGTCCAGCCAGTATCGCGAATTCATAACCCTGTTGTATGCAAACGTCAAATCTGCCCTGAAGTTAAAGTTTTTAGTATTCACCAACCGGAAACGGGCATCGACAAATAGTGCCCCGAAAACATATCGGAAATCTTGTGTGAAATGCGAGTACTTGAGGTAATTTTTTTCCGAAGCCCGCCGCTGCACACCTATACCCATTTGAAACCAGTCGGTATAAGCCACATACAAGCCAATCCTTTCCAAATCGCCGATTCTGCTTTCGCTGCCGTCATTTGGCACCATCGTCCAGAACCCACCAGTTATCTCGACCGAGAGTGGGATGGTATCCTGCTGAGCTTTGCAGTCAAATACGCCCACAAATAAAACGGCGACAAACAATAAGGTTTTTCCAATGATATTCATTTCTTAACTATTTTTTTTATTGATAATAATTCGTCTTTGATGGAAATAATTTTCACAAAATAAATACCTGTTGGCAAATTTGAAACATCCATACATATACCATTAGCATCTTCTGAATATTTTTCAATAACTTTATTACCTTTCATATCAAAAACAATTACACGACTATGATATAAATCAATTATATTAGAATTCACTAAAAATGTTTTCGATACAGGATTGGGAGAAATTTGAATATCTTGACATAATACTAATTCATCAGTTTTTTTCTTTTGCCTCAATTCATAATACACCGAATCACATAATTCTGAATATAATCTATTTTCAGGTTCTCCAACTATGGATACATTAACCATAGATCCTTTTTTTGCTTCAAAGCCAGGTTTCAATATAATTTCATTTCTGGCCAAAATATTCAAACTCATTAAACTATCTATTGTAAAATCACAATTAAATGTCACATTATTCCCTGTAATGATATTTGCATAATAATCATCAAAATGAAAATTTGACATATCTTCTATAACAACATCTTCGTCTGCTATATGTTGATAACATCTCACCCAGTCAATTTCCATTTCAACAGGAAAAACTGTTTGAAGGTCGGGAGCATTAATTCCGTTGGCAATCGCCAAACTCAAAATCAAATTCATAGGTTTTCGAGGATAAACAAGACGTCTAATATATGCTTTTAAAGGATACAATTCACATTCTACGGGATTGGGAAAATCAATTAAATATTCGTAATTGCTATGATACTCACGAATCAATTCATTGTCTACATACCAAGATATTTTATTTCTGGCCCATATAACTTTATAAATATGAAAATCCTCCGAATAATCAGTTCCTCTATAACTTTTGGAGCATGAATTTGTCGCTCCATCTTCATCGTAATCATAATGAACATTTGTGTTTATTGTTGAAGCGGATCTTTCAGGATTGTATTCTCCATTTCCTGGAATATTCCAAAATTCAAAAATGTCTATTTCATTCCAAGGATTATCTGCAAACATCCAAAAAGAAGATAGGCAACCTTTTCTTTTGACAATTTTTATTTTGGCCTCGAAAATCCCATATAAAAAAGAATCTTTCGTCCATAAATTAGACGATGTATAAAAAAAATTTCTTAAATTTATATGACCATCAGGTAATATATAATCATCTGGCAGATAATCTATAGCTCTTGCCCATGTGTACTCTCTTTTTGCAACAATCTTCAATGTTCCATTCGAAACAACTGCATTAGATAACTTATTATATTCTTGTGCACCATCAAACGAACCTGCACCCCATGGACGTAGTTGCCATTTATTTTTATCCAAACTATCACCATCAAAATTGTCTTCAAATATCAAAGTATAACCAGTCTCATCACATATATTATAAATAACGTCACCTGTACTATACGAAAAAAAATCAGAACACCCACTTGAACGATTCATAGTACTGTTTTCTTCTTGATTATTTGCATTTCTTTCATATACAGTACTCTGTGCAAAAACAGTTCTACATAGTGATAATGACAACAGGAGAATTGCTATCCGTGTAAACTTCATAACTTCTCTATTTTTTGGATTAATATTGTCAAGTTATTACAACATTCGTCAACCCCGTATGGAGGTCCAATAAGACCTGTAAGTTTTGACATACAAGTACTATCGTATGTGGGTATTGGTGCACCCTCTAGATGGCCCAATATGATATAATTGTCGGGTGTCATAAACGAGTCGGAACAAATTGCCGGGACATCAATAGTCCTTGATGAGTCTACATATCTTTTTATATATCCGCACACCTGAATTGTTTTAAAACTGTTATAAAATATCGCGCTGTCGTGACAATCAAAATATTTCTTCAGAGTCTTGACATCATTGATACTATCCCAGAAAATTGTCACATCATAGTCTGGCCAGTGTGACACTTTGCACTCTGTCGGCTTCTTGCATCCTGTGCAGATGGCAAACAGCAATACCATTGAGATAATTAGTTTTGTTTTCATAATTGTTTATATTTATTGTTTCTTCAATTCATTGATTTGTTTCTGCAGGTCAATGACATAGAGCGTCAGCTCTTCTACTTTCTGCAGTAGTTTAGCGTTCATCTCGCCAAGGTCCACGCCGTTGTCCTCGACCTCCTTTGCCGACGGTATGTCGGGCAGGTGGCGGTTTGTGGTGACGTATTTCTCAAGTTCATATAGGCTCGGCAGGCGATAGTCCTCATCAAACACAAAGTCA
>JAFXZT010000146.1 GCA_017541145.1 Bacteroidales bacterium
CTCCGCATTGGAGTTTTCAAAATCGCCGTCGGTTACAAAGCCCTTTTCGCGAAACTTCGATGCAAGAGCGTCGGTTTCGTAAAGATTCAAACGGCAGCCGAGGGTTTTAAAAGAGATGGTTTTCATCGCGAAAAAATTTTTCGCAAAAGTAGCAAAAAAAAATGAAACGACAAAACAGCGATTTAACAACGGAAAACGCAGAAAAACAGAAATTTAAAATGCTGAATAAAATTTTAAATACTTTAAAATTTTGCAGAATTCTCGGAATTTAAATTTCCGAATAAAACTCATATGAATATTTTTTATTTTCCGTGTTTTTCGTGTTTTCCGTTGTTAAAATAATATCGTGTTATTCAATTCCTTTTGCAATAATGTCGTTCATAATTTTTTCCAATTCGGCATCGGATTTGCCATAAAGTTCTTCTTCCTTGTAAAACTTGGTCAGCATTGTCGCAAAAACTTTACCACCGCTTACAAATACAAAATCATAATAACCGGGCGTACATTCTTCTGGATGCAAATAAAACGAACCCCAGTGCCAGTTATCATCTTGTTCGGGATCTTTATGTATTTCGCAATACTGCGCAAAACCGGGAAGTTCGTCGCTAAGTTCGTTTTTTAAATAAAAACTCTGGTCATTCTTGTGCTGAAAAACCCAAACAACAAATCCTCCGGAGTTTTCAGTCTGAGGATAAAATTCCACCCACTCGTTGAGTTCAAAAATAAAGCGGATTTTTTCGGTGGAATACGGATAGGTGTTGATGCCTTTTCCTTCTTCTTGATTGCCTGCACGGTTACCAAAAAGTCTGAGACCTTTCAAAACAGGCTTTTCACCGTCTTTGAGGTTTACAAAATAGAGTTTTCCGGCTTTCATAGTGTCTTTTTCCACCTGCGCAGAAACATTTCCGGCAAACAACATCACCACCGCTATAATAGTTAATATCAGTCTTTTCATACTTTTAATTTTTTTATCGGTTAACACTATTATAACGGCGGTAATTGCGTTTTTGGTATCGAAATTTAGTTAAAATTTTACTTCAAATATTCTTACTTTGAATTCCGTGTGAAAAAGTTTTTGCAATGTCAAAACTAATTGCTAACTTTGGGTGCAATAATAATTACGCTATGAAAACAAACAAAGAATATCCCGCAACGCACTCGATGTCAACGGCTTGGTTTGCTGCTGACGAGGATGGTAATGTGGCGATTTTTGATTTCAATGAAAATGGACCTGTGCCGCAGTGTGCATCGGTGGAAAATTTATTTGAGTCTATGATGGCTAATGAAATTGCGGAAGAACCGATAACCAACGGGATGTTGATGCCATCAGTAAAATTCACTGATGAACAATTATGGGAATTAAGTAGCAATTATCTTGATGAAGATATAAGTAAATATAAAGTTGGTGATTGCATTGACAAATCATACATAAAAATCAAAGAAAATAAATTTGATGAGTTTATTGAGGAATTAAACAACAATGGCGTTTTTGATTCGGAGTTTTATTGTATAGACGATATAGTCTGCCTTTCAAAAAATCAGGGTATCTTATACATACAAAGTGGAATCGAAATAACAGAAAAATTGTTAAGCCTTATTGAAAAGGTTGGATATGCGGCAGAGTTTATAGTTTTTGACAATTCCAATGAATCAACCAAAAACGATGATTATGATTGCATTAAGCCATATATGCCTTTTTATATTTTTGCTCAGCCGTATTGTACGCAAAACCCAATGAAAAGGGTGTTTGAACCTAAATTCCCGTTTAAGATTGCACAATTGCCTAAACATTCACAAGGTTCAATTACAATACTGCCGATAAAGTTTTCTGAGCATAACTATTTACAGATTGCAGAATATTTGCCTATTTTTGCAAGAACCGATTGGGGTGAAAATGATGTTTCCTATGAAGTGTTCCCACAACAATCTTTTAGTTTCAAATATGCTAAATTGAGCAATGCAACGGAAGGAACGTCATATTATCTGATGTCAAGCGTATTAAATGCACAAATTTTCGTATTGGCTCAGACAGAGCATCAGGCTTCTTTTGCCCCGACTATTTTTGTAATTGCCGAACCGTTTGATGGTATGTATTGGAAGGGTACTGAGGGGTTTATCAATTTCTTTGCAAAAAACTATGTTTATTTGCCAATAATTTGGTCTTCTTCGGAAGATTACGAAAGTAAAGAACGTTATAGAAATTATTCTTCGGAAGAAAAAATCAAAAACTTTTCAAAATCATACATCGAAAACAATATCCGTTTTTTCAATCCGTATTTGATTTTGATTAAAGACGAGATTAAGTTTGTATTGGAGCATTATTATAAACTTGAAAATCATCAAATTACAATTAATAATCAAACTTTCCCATATTTCTTGTTCTCGGAAATGGAACAGCACCGCGACGAGATTTTGGAATATTCAAACAAGGAGTATCGTGGCATTAAAATTCCGACAAAGTTGACAAAAAGCGAAATGAAAAAGTATTAAACTCAAAAATAATTTGTACATTTGTGCAATACAAATTATGCATTATGAAAACAAACAAAGAATATCCCGCAACGCACTCGATGTCAACGGCTTGGTTTGCCGCTGACGAGGATGGTAATGTGGGAATTTTTAATTTTGGTGATAATGGTCCTGTGCCGGAATGTATTTCGGGTACACAAGACTATGTTGATGATTTTTTGTATGATGCTTTCGTGGAAACAAAGGATACTTGCCCTTATAGAATCCTTAATCTAACAGACGAACAAGCATTGGATTTTTATGATAAATCGTTGAAAAAGCCGGATCGTTATGATGATTGGATTCTTTCGGTTGTAGTTAAAATAAAAAAGAAGATGGAAAACATCTTTTTTGATGAGATATCAAAGATGGATGTTTGGAAAGAGGTTATTTGTCTGTCGCAAAGTTTGGGTTTGTATTACATTGATTCTATTAAAGAGCCATCAAAAAAGCTTTATGATTCAATTGATGACATCCGTTTTTTGGATTTGTATATCAGTGATATGTTCAATCGTACTGACTCGGATACTGCAATTGAGTTCAATAAATTACCATATTACGTATATGCACAGCCTTATAACAGGGAAATCCCAATTACGAGGTTAATTAAACCCAAAAGCCCCGTGAAAAAATCTCAACTTCCTGACAATGTTAAAGATAAAATTGTATCGCTGCCAATCAGATTTTCAGAAACTGAGACTCTGCAAATTGCTGATTATTTTATTTCCGATTGGAGTATGTGGAATGATGATGAGCAAGTTGAACTTCCAATTGAAATTTCTGAAAATAAAAAGTTGATGTTTACGTATTACAAACTTTCTGATGGACAAAATTCGTTTGCTTATTATTTGAATAGTTGTCCTCTGTCAGAAAATGAGGATTTTTCTTATGCATCGTGTTCGTATCAAAGCACAATTTTGATGCTTTCTGTTCCGGGGCACATAATCAAAATTGAAAATAAAAAATTGCGAATATCTGCTATGCGTGCTTTTTATGTGGAGGAACAACACAAAAAGTTGTTTTGGGAAGAGTTAGAGACTATTTTCAGAAATATGACAGAAGAAGAAAAGGTTGCTAAGTTTCAAACAGAGCCTATTGAAACAATTATAAAATTGTTAAATCCTTATCTTCTGATTATTGATGACGATGTTATTTCGGCGGCTTCAACAATATATAAACTTGAAAATCATCAAATTACAATCAATAATCAAACTTTCCCATATTTCTTGTTCTCGGAAATGGAACAGCACCGCAACGAGATTTTGGAATATTCAAACAAGGAGTATCGTGGCATTAAAATTCCGATAAAATTGACAGAAGATGAAATCGAATCCCTCAAACATAAAACTGTTGTCGATTGACCTTTCAAACTTTTGTAGCAAAAAGTGCAGTTTTTGTTACAACAAAAGTTCCGACGTGGGGCAGACACTTTGGAAACCTGACGATGTGATTTCTTTTGCCAAAAGTTGTGTCGAAAACGGTATCGAGGCGGTTTCTCTTGGCGGTGGCGAACCTTTTGAGTATCAGGGCGTTTTTGAAATTATTGCGGCGTTGCAGCCGTTGGTTTATCTTTCGGTAACTACCAACGGATTGAAGTTGCAGGACGAAAAGTATTTTGAAAAGGTAACCGCAACTCCGCCCGACAAAATCCACATCACTATTCATTTTCCTGACAACGAAAAGGAAGTTTCGAGGGTAATTAAAACGCTTGAAAAACTTTCAAAAACCGATATTACTCCGGGCGTTAATCTTCTTGTTAACAGCAATAAAACAGACGTTTGCAAACAAGTTTATGAAAACCTTCTTACTTTTTTGACGCCGAAACAGATAATCCTGATTCCGCAAAGGTTTTCTGACACACCTACGCCAAAACAGTTGGCTGCGATTGCAGGCGGCAAACCGTTTCAAAGTCCGTCGTGCCTATTGAAATGCACTCCGCCACAGGATTTTTGCAGCGTTTCGTGGGACAAGAAAGTTAACTTTTGTAGTTATGCCGCCGGGAAACAGCCGCTGCAAGCTCTTGATTATCAAGGATTGATGGCGGCGTTGGAGCGGGTGAAATTTGGGAGTTGTACGCTGTGAGGCGTTGTAAATTTTTTACCAAGCCGCAAGCATTGCGGCTCTACATGCAAGATTTTGTAACGCACAACGTATGTAGAGCCGCAATGTTTGCGGCTCAAACCCATACAAATTATTTTTATCCCTTTACACCAACTCTCCTTCAGCAGAAAAATCACTTGATTTTATAATTCGTACATTTACAAAATTGCCGATGAGAAGTTCATTATCTGACTTGAAACGAACTGCAATTTTACCCTCTGTTAAACCCGAAAGATAACCGTTCAAGCGATCGTGACCGTTGACAAGTAATCTGTATTCTTTGCCAACCATCTGCGCAGTATATTGACTTGCAACTTCTTTCAAATCGTTGGACAAAACCGCGTAACGTCTTGATTTTTCGTCTTTTGGAACGTCATCTACCCATTCTGAAGATTTTGCTCCGGGTCTGGGCGAATACATCGCAATGAAAGCCATGTTGTACTTAAATTCTTTCATGGCACGGCGCGTATTCATAAACTCTTCCTCGGTTTCGCCTGTAAAACCAACTATTATATCAGTAAAAATTGTTGCTGTAGGCAGAATCGTTCTGATTGAATGTATAACGCTGCGGTAACGCTCGATGTCATATTTGCGGTTCATACGTTTAAGCATCTCTGTATCACCGCTTTGAATCGGAATATGAATCCATTTTCCAAGGCATTTATATTTTGCAATGGCTTCAAGTACGTCTACCGTCATGTCGCGAGGATGCGGAGAGGTAAAGTAAACTCGAAATTCTTTATTTGACTTATCTCCGTATTCGCCAACAAGTTCCAAAAGCTGTGCAAAGGTGATTTCTTTACCTTTTTTATCAAGACCGTAAGAATTTACATTCTGTCCTAAAAGCGTAATCGACTTAAAACCGGCGTCTACAAGACATTTTACTTCTTCAAGAATTTCTTGCGACGAGCGCGAAACTTCACGTCCGCGTGTATACGGAACTGCGCAATATGTACAGAATTTATCACAACCGTTCTGAATCGGAACAAAAGCTTCAAATTTATCCGGCTGACGACCTTCCAATTTCCAAAAGTAATCCATTTGATAAGCTTGGTCTTCACGGCTAAGTTTCGGATAATAAGTGCCTTCATGGATTTTTTCTGACAACATCTTTGAGAAATTTGTTAAATCTCTCATATCGAATACCATATCGAAAGATTTCAGAAATTTCTCCCGATCATCGGGCAAAATACAACCGGTAAGAAATGTTACAAAATTACGGCGTTCCGCCTTTTGTCTATTCCAAACTGCTATTAAATTATAAACTTTGTCAATTGCTTTCTGACGAACTGAACATGCTATAACGCCCAATAAATCAGCTTCATGTGGATTATCGGTAGATTCGTAACCGAGTTTTTCAATATAAGATTTCACTCTGCCGCTATCAGAGATATTCATCTGACAGCCGAGCGTAACCAAATGATACTTCATGGATAATATTTAAATTTCGTTTCTTTATTCTAATTAATTAAAAAACCACTTACGCAGATTAAAAATTTTTTAAATTACATTCAAAAGTTCAATAAACTTTTCATTCGGATAAACACCATCTTCATCCAAAGAATATTCGGGTTTCAATCGGTCAACAAAATACATGTCAACATTTTTATGATTTTTAATTTCGATCGGACCGCGATGTCTGCAAATGAAAAAATCTTTGATAAACTCATAAGTACACGAGGAGATGTTAACTTCGCCAATTTCGTCAGCACTTTCCATACGTTTTGCTACATTAACCGAATCGCCCCAAGTATCGTAAGCAAATTTTATTTTACCTACAACTCCCGCCACCAAAGGACCTGAATGTATTCCGATTCTCAACTGCCAATCCGGCAAGTCCATGTGCGAAAATTGCGTCTTATAAGTTGACATGAAGTGCTTGATTTCCAAGCCCGCCAACACAACATCAAACGGATTGGACCGATTGCGCAACGGGATGCCGCCAACGCACATATAAGAATCACCAATGGTTTTGATTTTCTCGATGTAATGACACGAAATGATGTCATCAAATTTTGAAAAGAAAAAATGTAACGCCTTAACAATCTGCTCCGGCGTAAGATTTTCGCAAGACTTTGTAAATCCCTTAAAATCAGTAAACATCACGGTCGCCATCTTGTAACTGCGCGGCGAGGCTTGACCAATGCTTTTGAGTTCCGAAACCACATAAATCGGCAAAATATTCAACAACAAATCGTCCGCCTTGTTGCGTTCCAACTCGATAATACGGTTTTGCTCAAGAATTTCGGCACGTTGTTTTTCGAGTTTTTCATTTGCCTCTTGCAGACTTTTCATAAGCTGCTGAGTTTCTTCGTTGCGCTTTACAAGTTCTATTTCAATACATTTTTGCGCCGAGACGTCTGTCTCAATTGCAATGATTTTTTCGATACGATTACCGTCAAAAATCGGTGTCAAAGTGGTTTGAATCCATTTAATTGCGCCATATTTTACACGGCATCTCGTAGTATAATTTACAGTTTTTTTCCGTTCAAGAAGTTTTGCGATATAAACACTAATTTCCCGATTGTAACTCAAACCGGAAATATTAGAGCCGTAACGCGATACAAATTCGTCAAATTCGTATCCGTACATCTTATGAAAACCTTCGTTAGCCCATTCAGCCTCACCGTCAGGATTAAAAATTATGACTGAATTATCAGTTTGTTTTACAATAAACGACAATTTATTCAAATCATAATTCTGAGATTCAATTCGTTGGTTTTTGGTTTGAATCTCAAGCATCGATTCCCGCAAAGCCAAAGAAACTTTTACACGAGCATGCAACTCCGTAATATCAATCGGCTTTTTCAGATAATCTGTAGCTCCGTTGTCTAAAGCTGACTTGATGTAATCATTATCAACATTTTGTACAAGTACAATTACCGGAATGGCTTTAAATTTCAAACGAATTTTTTTCAATAAATCTACACTTGCCTCCAAATGCATGTTCAACAAGACCAAATCAAGTTGCTGTTGCATTACAAATTGCCAAGCATCAATAGAATTATCAGCTTCAGATACAGAATATACAGTATTAATATCATCGACCAAAATCGATGAAATAATACGACGGCACTGGATGTCGTTATCTGCAACTAATATATTGTAAGCCAATGTTTTAAACTATTTAGATATTAAAAAAAAACGTCCATTCCTTGATTTTACAAAAATAATGAAATATTTTTGAAATTATGCAAAAAAATTCTCGAAATTAATTTTTTTTTGAAATGAATATTTATTTTTTTAATTTTACAACAAATTTGGGCAATCAATGTCAAGCCTGAATTGTTAAATAAAAAATTACCAACTGAATCTTTTTCAGCACTTAAGACAATTATGAATGAGAAATACATCAAACTAATAGCCGACAAATTGGGTATCAGAGAAATCCAAGTAAAAAACACGGCTTTCTTGTTTAGCCAAGGCGCTACAGTTCCGTTTATCAGCCGTTACAGAAAAGAGGCTACCGGAACTCTCAACGAGGTACAAGTTGCTCAAATCCAACAAGAAATAAAAAAATACGAGGATTTGGACAAACGACGCGATTCTATCATCGAAAGCATTGAATCTCAGGGGAAAATGACCGACGAACTCAAGAAAAAACTTGAGGACACTTTGGATATGACTACTTTGGAAGATATCTACTTGCCTTTCAAACCCAAAAAGAAAACCCGCGCTTCTATCGCAAGAGAAAAAGGTTTGGAACCGTTGGCTGACATGCTTTTGCTGAAACAAAATTCTGATTCTGAGGAATTTGCAGCAAGATTTGTTAACGATAAAGTTGAAAATATCGACGAAGCTCTCAAAGGTGCACGCGATATTATTGCAGAACGTGTAAACGAAGATGCTGACGCAAGAAATCGTATAAGAAATCTATTCAAAAGGGAATCTGTAATTTACAGCAAAGTTGTAAAAGGCAAGGAAGAAGAAGCTCAAAAATTCAAAGATTATTTTGACTATTCAGAAAAATTGTCACGCATTGCTGGTCACAGACTTATGGCTCTTATGCGCGGTCAAAACGAAGGATTTTTGAAAATCACAATAGAACCCGAAGAAGAAAACGCACTTACTATACTTGATCGTCAATTTGTAAGAGGCAACGGCGAGGCGGCTAAACAGGTAGAAATGGCTGTAACTGACTGTTACAAAAGATTGTTGCAACCGTCAATCGAAACCGAATTTGCCAATATTGCAAAAGACAAAGCCGACGAAGAAGCTATCAATGTATTTGCCGAAAACCTTCGCAACTTGTTGTTAGCAAGTCCGTTGGGTAAAAAAAGGATATTGGCACTCGACCCCGGATTCAGAACCGGATGCAAACTTGTTTGTCTCGACGAACAAGGCAATCTGCTTCATAATGAAGCAATTTACCCACATTCCGGCATGAAAGAATCTTTTGAAGCCATGAAAAAAGTAACGACTCTTGTAGAACAATACAAGGCTGACTGCATCGCTATCGGCAACGGAACTGCAAGTCGCGAAACAGAAAGATTCATCAAAAAAATCCGGTTTCCAAAAGATATTCAAGTTTATATCGTTTCAGAAAGCGGCGCGTCAATTTATTCGGCATCAGAAGTTGCCCGCGAGGAATTTCCTGAATACGATTTAACTGTAAGAGGCGCAGTATCAATTGGTCGCAGACTTTTGGATCCGCTGGCAGAACTCGTAAAAATAGATCCGAAATCTATCGGCGTAGGACAATATCAACATGATGTCAACCAAACAAAATTAAAAGAAAGTCTTGACAATGTGGTAGTTAGCTGCGTAAATCAAGTAGGTGTAAATGTAAATACTGCGTCAAAACACTTATTGATGTATGTATCGGGTTTAGGTCCGACTTTGGCTCAAAATATCGTAAATTTCAGAAAAGAAAACGGTCCGTTCGGCTCGCGTACTGAACTGAAAAAAGTTCCAAGAATGGGCGACAAAGCGTTTGAACAGTGCGCAGGATTCTTGAGAATAGACGGTGCTGAAAATCCGCTTGACAATTCGGCTGTACATCCTGAAAAATATTATATAGTCAACAAAATGGCAAAAGATTTGGGATGCGATGTAAAAGACTTAATTGAAAACAAGGAAATCCGCCAAAAAATCGACATAAAAAAATATGTTGATGACAAAACCGGTTTGCCGACTCTCAACGATATTCTTACCGAACTCGAAAAACCGGGACGAGATCCCCGCGGAGTTTTTACGGCACCGGAATTTGAACAAAATGTTGAGACTATCAAGGATTTGAAAGAAGGCATGATTCTCAACGGAATTGTAACGAATGTTACAAATTTTGGCGCATTTGTTGACCTTGGAATACATATTAGCGGACTAATTCACGTTTCGCAACTACCGATAAAACGCGGCGGAAATCCGGCATCAATCCTAAAAATTCATCAACCTGTAAAAGTAAAAGTAATTTCGATTGATTACAACCGCGAACGAATTGGTCTTGCATTGGAAAAATAACAAAGTAAGATACTAAAATTCAATAATTTTACCGTTTGACAAAGCTCGAAAAAGTTTTCTCAAACGGTATTTTTTTTAACAAAATCTAAACAAAAAAATTTCAATAAAAGCAAAAATTTATTGTAATTTTGCGGCAAAGAAAAAAGTCATGGAAATCCTTTACGAAGACAATCACTTAATAATAGTATCCAAAACAGTAAACGAAATTGTACAAGGCGACAAAACCGGCGATAAAACACTTATCGACACCGTAAAAGCCTATATCAAAGAGAAATACAACAAACCGGGCGAAGTATTTTTGGGATTGACACACCGTTTGGACCGTCCGACTTCCGGAATCGTGATTTTCGCTAAAACAAGCAAAGCACTTTCAAGAATGAACGAGATGTTCAGAAACGGCGATGTTCACAAAACGTATTGGGCAATCACCGGAAAATGTCCCGACTCCGACGAAGCAACTTTGGAAAACTTTTTGCAAAAGAACGAAAAACAAAATAAAAGTTATGTTACAAAAACAGAATCCAAAGAGGCAAAAAAGGCAATCTTAAAATACAAAGTAATAGCGAAATCCGACAGATATTACTTATTGGAAATCAATCTTTTAACAGGTCGTCACCACCAAATACGCTGTCAACTTGCACATATCGGTTGCCCTGTGAAAGGCGATTTGAAATACGGCTATCCGAGATCAAATTCAGACGGCGGATTGTCGCTTCACGCCCGCAAAGTGCAATTTATACACCCTGTCAGCAAAAAAGAAATTAAAATTGTTGCGCCCGTTCCAAACGACAAACTTTGGAAATTCTTTGAAGAAAACGCTGTAACAGACTAATTTTCAGAACTTATAAAAAAATAAAAACCCTCAATTGAAAATCAACTGAGGGCTTTAAAATTGAGTTAATAAAAACAGGTCGTTAAATGTACCTTCAAAAAAACTGATTATAAAAAGACTTGCAAATGAAAAATATTTAATGTTTCATAATTAGTTAGTATAGTCTGATCGGTTGTTGAGTTAATAATTATTGTTGTTAATATATTTGTGTTGAGTTAATATCTTCATCCTAAGTTGTTACCTATTCTTAAGATGTTGTTTTGTTTTTACATTACAAATGTATAACGAATAATTCACACAGCATTCATTCATTTTGTTCATTTTGTTAATTTATTGTAACAATCTGAAATTCAATTAAATAAAACTAAAAATTATTTAATTATTTTTGATTCTGTTCATTTTTTTGACACAATTTTGCTTACGAAATACCTCTTTTTTTATACTAAATTTACAAAAACGATGAAAACAGCACGGCTTTTCTACAAAAAATCAACATCCAAAAATATATTGTAACAAAAAAAAATTAATATTTCAGTAAAAATCAACAAAAAAATTTCATATATTTACGCTCTGAAATTCAAACGGAAACAATTATGCAAAATAACAACAAAAGGAAAAACGAATCAAAAGCAATACGGTTAACATTAATAGCAACGAGCTTAACCTTGGGTATTATTATTTTCAAAATATTAGTACCTAAAGATAGTAACGAAAGTATTTGGATGATCTTAATAGGATTGTCGTGCATATTGAGTATATATTATTTATTGAGAATAAGTTTTTGGATTTTTGCGAACTGCGTATTTGAAGAAAAGTCAAATATAATAAAAAATCAAAATCAATCTTGCGACAATTGGCTAAAGAATTATGTTCCGCCGTTTCTGAAAAATCCAAAGCTAATTGCTTCTAATCCAAACGATTACAATTTATATTTTAGTGAAGGTAAATACATCTTGACACTGAAATATCCCGACAACACATTCGGACATTTTGAGATAACACAAAAAGAAGCTCAAAAAGTTCACGAAGTATCAAAAGATATCAGAACCGACTACAGACGCTACCAATCAAGAGAAATTATTGCTGCGCCGGTTGCCTTTGCATTCTAAACTATCTTTTTTTTTAACATCTGCTAACCTCCCAAACGCAAGCTTAACTTGTGAAAAAAAATTTGAATTTCGTATTTCAATTACAAACCTCATAAAAAATAAAAACCTCAGAATCAACTGACTCTGAGGTTTCGGTCTCTAGTTTGATAAAACGGTTGAAATTTGCATCTTCTAAAAAAACTGATTATAAAAAGACTTGCAAATGAAAAAAAAATTTAATGTTTCTTACTTAAAAATCATAACAATAAGCTTAATTTCTTATTGACAATAGTTTGAATTAAATAGATTGCTAACACTTTCTTTCTTTGAGTTAACTTTCTCTGTTTGATTCAATGTTGTATTGTTTTTACGTTACAAATCTACAACAATTTTTTAATATCGGCTCTGTTCATTTTGTTCATTTTTCATTCAGTTGGTATTTGATTGATTTTAAACAAAATACAACTGTAAAAAATTTTATTTTTTTTTATTTCATTCACTAAAAAAAATAATTATTTAACAAAATTAAACATTTGCTCAGCCGATTTTTAAAGAAAAAGTTACAAAAAAGAGGTTAAAGACCAAAATCGCATTATCGTTAGACATTTTATTATAATCAAAAAAAACAACGGATGTACCGATATGCAAAAAAAAAACCTCAAGACCAAGGAATCTTGAGGTTTCGAGTTTAATGGTTGAAAAAAAGGTTGTCAAATTCTAAAAACTGATTATAAAAAGACTTGCAAATGAAAAAAATCAATGTTTCACAATTAAAAATATTATAACAATTAAAAGCTTAATTTATAATTGGCTAATAGTTCTTCAGTTGTTATCAGAGCTAACAGATTATTTTAATTTTAAGCTGTAAGAAAATAAATTTCTTAGTTTTTACTAAGTATTTTATTCTCTTTTGACATTACAAATATAGGAAGCAATCTGCAAAAACTTCTCATTCATTTTGTTCATTTTTAAAATTAATGTTAACTAACTGATTGACAGAAAAATATTTTTTCAAAAGATGTGCTTTTTTACAATAAATTAATTCTAACGAACGGAAAATTTACAAAAAATTATCAAAGTTAACAAAAAGAAAAGGACAGATTTTTAAAAGTAAAAATCCGTCCTCTCCGGGAAAAATCCCATGTATAATATATGAAAGTTGCTTTTTAAAAAAAATTTGTTGAGGTTATACAGGTTTTGCAAAAAGGTCAAACTCCTGAACGTCAGTAATTTCCACGTTATAAAAATTACCGATTTCAAAATTTGGAGCATCGGAAATTTTTACTAAAACTTCGCAATCTACTTCCGGAGAATCAAACATCGTACGACCTACCCAAAATTCGGCTTCTTGACGGTCGATTATGATTTCCATTGTTTTACCGATTTTTGCAACGTTCAATTGCAACGAAATTCGCTGCTGAATCGACATAATTCTGTCGGCACGCTCTTGTTTTACTTCTTCCGGTACGTCGTCTTTGAAATGTTCAGCGGAATATGTTCCTTCTTCTTCGGAATATTGGAACACTCCTAACCTATCGAATTTTGCTTCTTTTATAAATTCTGCAAGTTCATCAATATCTTCCTCAGTTTCGCCGGGGAAACCTACCAACAAGCTGGTTCTCAATGTAATATCCGGAACTATTTCTCTAAATTTCTTTATGAGTGCTACAGTTTCGGCTTTGGTGTGACCTCGTTTCATATCCGAAAGTATATGGTCGGAAATATGCTGAACCGGAATATCCAAATAGTGACAAACTTTTGGATTATCTTTCATTAAATCAAGGGTTTTCAACGGGAAATTGTTCGGATAAGTATAATGCATACGAATCCAATGCACACCGTCGATTTTTGCAAGTTGTTCTACAAGTTCCGGAAGTTTGAAATCATGGTAAAGGTCTTTGCCATAATAACTTAAATCCTGAGCTATGAGATTAAACTCTTTGGTACCGTTGGAAGCTAAAAGTTTTACTTCTTCAATTATTTCTTCCATCGGACGGGAGATGTAATTTCCTCTGATATAAGGAATTGCGCAAAAAGAACATTTACGGTTGCATCCCTCGGCAATTTTGATGTATGTTGTATGTTTTGCTGTAGAAATTAGTCTGGTATGATCGCAAGGATTATCAAAATCTTCTACGTCAAGTCTATCGAGAATATCTTTCAAAGTGTTAACCCCGAAAAATTCATCACATTCAGGAATTTCTTTTGCTAAATCTTCTTTGTAACGTTGTGAAAGACAGCCGAAAACAAAAAGTTTTTTGATAACACCCTCAGTTTTGAGATTTGCATAATAAATAATAGTGTCGATGCTTTCTTGTTTAGCATCAAGAATGAAACCACACGTATTAATAATCACGATGTCAACATCAGATGCATACTGATCGTCGTTGTTGAAATAAACCACATCGTATTTTTGCGCGATGCGGGTAGCAAGATCTTCGGAATCTACAAGGTTTTTGCTGCATCCCAAAGTAACGATAGCAATCGTTTTTTTCTTCATAAGAACAATAATTGTTGGATTTTTTTTAACGAGGCAAAGATAGGTATTTTTTAATTATCAGAAGGTTAAAATAATGTTTATTTTGCAGTAACAGCGATAAAGGAATAATACAAATTAAAAAATGTATTGTCGCATTTTTTATTTAAAATAATATTGAAAAATGCCCGAAATGTCAATAATTTTCATTTATTTTGCAATAGAATTAATCGTGAAAGATTTTCACATAATTTGACATTCAAATAGATATATCAAAAAAAACAAACTGAAATAAAAACGAAATGGCATTTTCAAATAGTGGAATCCAGCAACTCGGCATTGGCGTAACAAATGTTTACGAAGCGTGGGATTGGTACAGAGAAAATTTTGGAGCCGACGTGATGTTGAGCGACGCTCCGGGCGAGGCTTCTATGATGCAACCCTACACCAACCATCAACCACAATCGCGCCACACCATCTTGGCTTACAACATGCAAGGCGGCGGCGGTCTTGAAATTTGGCAATACACCTCAAGAGAGCCACACAAACTTGAATTTCAGCCAAAATTGGGCGACTTAGGTACAATTGTAGGTAAATTGAAAAGCCCGAATGTTGCTGCGGCATACCTCAAGTTCAAAAATTCTCCAAACGGCGCAACCCTTCTATCAAGTTTCGGTAAAAATCTCAACGGCAAAGAACATTTCTTCTTGAAAGATCCTTTCGGAAACTTTTTTGAGGTTGTGGAAAGCGATATAGTTTTCAAAGAAACCAACTCAAAAATCGGCGGTATTTACGGTGCAATTTGCGGCGTTACCGACATGGAAAAATCTATAGAATTTTACAAAAATATACTTGGTTACGACACTGTAATTTACGATGATACCGACGTTTTTGAGGATTTCAAAATGATTCCGGGCGGCGAAGACAAATTCAGAAGAGTTTTGCTCGGTCATTCTGAAAAACGTAAAGGTCCTTTTTCTAACTTCCTGAATGAATCGCAAATAGAACTTGTTCAACTTGTAAACAGCGACCGCAAACCAAGAAATATTTACGATTTTGAAAAACATCTTTGGGGCGACCCGGGATTTATTCAAATCTGTTTTGATATCAGAAATATGAAAGGTTTGAAAAAGCATTGCGAATCTTACGGTTTGAAATTTCAATGCGATTCCAACCCGGAGGCTTACGAAAATGCAGCCGAAATTTTTGATATGGGCGGCGCATCCGGACATTTTACTTATATCGAAGATCCGGACAGAAATCTTATTGAATTTGTTGAAACCTACTATGTTCCAATTGCTAAGAAATTGCATCTCGGACTCAATCTCAGAAAAAAAGACCCGGAAAAAGCATTGCCGGATTTTGTAATGGCAGGTCTAAAATTCTTGCGTAAAGGTGCAGACTATTCTACTTCGGATATTGCAAAAGCCAAAACAGCGATTTCCGACGAGTGTGCATTGAGAATAAAAGCTCAAAATGAGCAAGCAAGTCAACAGAACAATAACAAATAAAAATCAAAAGTTTATTTCATAAATTAAGCGACAATGAGCAGTAAGTACTATTTTGTTTGCAAAAATTGCGGACAAAAAATTGAAAATTTCAACCAATGGTTTAAGCACGGACAAAAATGTCCTAACTGCGGTAAAAACTTTGTAGACACAAAATATACTACAGATCCCAAGAAACTCAAGGATTTGATTTTTACAAAAGATACAGTAAAAAGTCTATGGCATTACTTTGATTTTCTGCCACTTAACGACCAAAACAACATCGTATCTGCCGGCGAAGGCGTTTCACCGGTCAGCAGATGGGATTTTCTTGAGGATTTTGCAAAAAAATATTACAACAAAAATCTCAAAGTATATGTTATGCGTCATAATTTCAATGATGCTACACGTACTTTCAAAGATATTGCCGGAACACTTGCAGCTTCGGTACTTAAAGAATGCGGCGTGAAAGAATACGCTGTAGCCTCTACCGGCAACACTGCAAACGCATTCTCTCACTATCTTGCCAAAGCAGGCGTTTCGTTGTATGTTTTCATGCCGGAAGATGCTGTAAAAGAGAACATTGCATCGGTTTCGGCTTACGGACAAAAAGCTGTAATTTGCAAAGGTGACTACGCATTTGCAAAGAAAATCGCAGGTGAATTTACTGCAAAAAACAATATAATAATGACAATCGGAAACACCGATCCGCTCCGTGTAGAATCCAAAAAAACATGGGTTTACGAATGGTTGCGACTCACAGGCGAAATTCCGACTGTATATTTGCAGGCTCTCAGCGGCGGTACAGGTCCTATCGCGGTTGACAAAGCGTTGAACGAACTTGAACCGTTGGGATTGGTTTCTCACAGACCAAGATACATCTCAGTACAGCCAAGTCTCTGTGATCCAATGACTCAGGCATGGAACAAAGCCAAAGCCAACAATTTCCCGGAAGGCTGGCAAAACGATTTCCCAAAACTTCAGAATCCGGCAACCAAGGTTCAGACTCTCGCAACAGGAGTTCCGGGCACCTACCCTATTATTGCCGATCTTACCAAGAAATCAAACGGCGAAATCATCAGTTTCGATGAAAGTAAAATCAACAAAATTGCAAGACTGATTGCATTCAAAACCTTGGAAAAAATCGGTCCGGCATCAGCAATTTGCATGGGCGGATATTTTGAATCGTTGCAAAAAGGTCTCTTGAAAGACGGCGATGTTGTAATGATAAATATGGGCGAAGGTATCGAACGTGCATCGTTCTTCTTGAGCGAATTAGCTTACAATTACGACACTGTATCTTCATCTGACGAGATAAAAAAATTCAACCGTGCAGATATCGAAGAACAACTTTGGCGCGATATCATTGAGAAATAATTCTACTTTTTTCAATAAATTTTTACGAATCCCAAAATCATGAAAAAAATATGGTTTTGGGATTTTTTTTTGACAGTGGATTATACAAAATTAAAACATCCACAGAGGCTCTGTGCCGTACCCCAAAACATACGCACCTTGAGTTTTAACATCATGAGTTGCAACATGATACGATTGAAATTCAGAAATATTCTTCTTCACAAAATTGGTACTGCAACCGGATGAAAAAATCACAGCTTTAGCCTCTTTTGCCCAAGAATCTACTTCGGGATTCAAATAAATATTCCTACACAAAACCAAAATATCAACACCCAAATTTTCGTTTCTAAAAGTTTCTAACTGAGAAATATCATTGAGAATCAATACTTTGTAATCGTTGACTGTAAAATAAAAATCAGAAAAATCTTCAATAGTATCAATTTGCATCGTCAGAGAATTGTGAGTTTGCGTAAGATTCTGAAAATCAGACACTGGACGAAGAAAATTTTTATCAGGATTTCGTTTGGAAGTGATGACTTTGCATGTATCAGAAGTCAAAACATTTATAAAAGTACAATTATTTTTGTTGTAAACAATCAAACTGTTCTTATGAAATTTTACAACATCAAAATATGCCTCAGTCACAAAAAATAAGACAAGTACAGACAACGAAATTTTTAGAACGGATATCTTTTTGTAACAAATATAAATCACAATCAAACCGATAAAAATGTAAAGCAAAACAGATGAAAAATGAGTAAGGTAAATAGCTTTGATGCTTGAACCCGGCAAATTTTCAATCCACGAAACCGAACCGATTAAAGCCGTTAAAAGCAATTCCAACCCCTTGGCAATCAAGCTGCAAACCACCGGCAACCAACAAAATGTCAACATCATAACAGAACCGATCATGATAAAAAATGACAACGGTATTACAAAAATATTTGTAAGCATAAAATAAACCGGGAACTGATTGAATGTACTGATACTCAACACTGTAGTACCAACTTGTGCAGCAATCGATACCAAAATAACGCCAATAAAATAGTTGGCAAACCATTTAAAAGCGAGTTTCAATTTTTTGTCTGAAATATAATTTAGCTTCAACTGCAACGAATCGAACCACGGCATTACAACCAATATTGACAAAACCGCTAAATAACTCAACAAAAATCCGACATTAAAAAGTTGTAACGGATTGATAATCAACAAAACAAAAGCCGAAAATGCAAGAGTTGTAAACGACGAATTGCGTCTGTTTGTAACACTCGAAAATGCTATCAAACTGAACATCAACGCGGAACGGCAAACACTAGCACTAAAACCCGTAACAGCAGCAAACAGCCAAAGTGTAGCAACTATAATGAAAAATCGGATATAACGACCTCGTTTTGAAAAATCCAAAAATTTCAATAAAAAGCTGATAATCATCATAATAATTCCGGTATGCAAACCCGAAACCGCCAAAATATGCATTGAACCGCTTGACTGAAATGCCGAAATTGTTTCCTCATCCAAATCACTTTTGTAACCGAGCGTAAGAGCTTCTAAAACAGCAAGTTGTTGCGATGAAAAGTTTTGAGATTTATAAATTTTCAACAAATTGTCACGCATTAATGAACCGTAATATTTAACTGTTCTCTGATAATCAGGCACTAAAATTACATATTCATTGTTTTTAACAGTTGTTTTACAATAAATTCCCTGACGGCTCATGTATTTTGCGTAATCGAATTCCAATGGATTGTGATTGCTCTCAAGATATTGAATTTCAGAATAAAATGCTATTAAATCACCACCTCTCGGAATTGTTTGCTGCTTATCGAAATAAGCCAAAACTTCGTACTGTTGATTTTTTGCAGAATCCAATACTCGCAACTGCGATTTGTAAGTTTTAGCCTTTTCCTCCGGTGACGAAGTTACAACTGCATAATGAATTTCAGGTTCTTCGGAAATTTCCGGCTTTGGAACTAATTGATATTCAAAGATAAAAATTCCGAAAAAAAGCCAAATTCCAAAATATGACAATCCGTTAAGAAAATTGTAAGTATGTTGTCGTGAAAGTTTTTTTGAATAATAAAAAATAATTGTAACAGTCAGACTAACAACGATTCCGAGGATTCCGGCAACAATTCCGAAATGAAAATTGTATTCCAAAAGAATGCCGACAATCATCCCGATAAGAATTCTAAAAATCGGAAACCGATTGATGTCCTCAGAAAAACTCCGTGATTTATCTTTAAATGCCAAGTTATTAAGTATTTTGAAGTGTTTATTTCAAGACAAAACTCAGCAAAAACCTTTCCAATTTAATAATGAATTGTAAAAAAAGTAATCTCAAAAAACGTAAACTGCAACATCTACAATGAGATATTGCAGTTACGAAATCAAAAAAATTTAGAACAGCGAATAAACCAATGTTACGCCGGCAACAACCACCGAAACCATACTCATAAGTTTAATCAAGATATTGAGCGACGGTCCGGATGTATCTTTGAACGGGTCACCAACAGTATCACCAATAACAGCAGCTTTATGAGTATCACTGCCTTTGCCGCCGTAATTTCCTTTTTCAACAAATTTCTTGGCATTGTCCCACGCACCGCCAGCATTATTGAGCATCACGGCAAGGGTAAATCCGGCTGACAATCCGCCAACCAACAAGCCAATTACTCCGGCAACACCCAAAATCAATCCGACTGCCACCGGAACTATTATCGCAAGCAATGCCGGTAAAACCATTTCTTTCTGAGCTCCCGCTGTACTGATTTCCACGCATTTAGCATACTCAGGAGTTGCTTTACCGTCCAAAATTCCGGTAATTTCACGGAACTGACGGCGAACTTCTTCCACCATTTGTCCGGCTGCTCGTCCTACAGCTTTCATTGTCATAGCGCAAAATACAAATGCCATCATCGCACCGATAAACACGCCGCCAAGCAACATCGGATTGAATATATTGAGTTGGAAATATTGTACAAAATTATCCATTGTAGCCGACGAAATATCCGCAACTCCGGTTTTTGTAACAAAATCGTTTAAAACTTCTGGCGTTTTACCAATCCACATCTTGATTTCTTCGATGTAAGCAGCCAAAAGAGCCATCGCAGTAAGTGCCGCAGAACCAATTGCAAAGCCTTTTCCGGTAGCAGCAGTTGTGTTACCAAGACCGTCAAGAGCATCGGTACGTTTGCGAACTTCGGGATCAAGACCGCTCATTTCGGCATTACCGCCGGCATTGTCGGCAATCGGACCGAAAGCATCGGTTGCAAGCGTAATTCCTAATGTTGACAACATCCCGACCGCAGCAAAACCGATTCCGTAAACACCGGTAGCAAAATTTTCAAAACCTCCGGCACATGCAAAGGCTATCACAATGCCGGCAACAATTGTCACAACCGGAAGCCATGTAGAAAACATCCCGACTGCAATACCGTCAATAATAGTAGTAGCCGGACCTTGTTTTGCTTGAGCCGCAATTCCGCGCGTAGGTTTGTACTCATCAGAAGTAAAATATTCTGTACCTTGACCGATAATTACACCGGCAACAAGTCCGGCAACTGCACTTCCGAAAATGCCCCACGAAATCCAACCCGCAGCTGCCATAAGCGCAATCACAACAAGTATCAACGCCGAACTTCCGCCCGTACCAAGCAACAAAGCATGCAGAAGGTTTTTCTGCGTGGCATCCTCTCGTGTACGAACCATAAAAATTCCGGCAATAGAAAGTATAATTCCGACAGCTGCTACAATCATAGGAGCTATCACGGCATTGCTTTGTGAAACAGAATCCACTCCCGGCAAAGCTGCTCCCAAAGCCGCTGTTGCAAGTATAGAACCGCAATACGACTCGTAAAGGTCAGCTCCCATTCCGGCAACATCGCCTACATTGTCGCCGACATTATCAGCAATTGTAGCAGGATTACGAGGATCGTCTTCAGGAATTCCGGCTTCGGTTTTTCCAACGAGATCGGCTCCTACGTCAGCTGCCTTGGTGTAAATACCGCCACCAACACGCGCAAAAAGTGCTTGCGTGGATGCTCCCATACCAAATGTTAACATCGTAGCTGTAATTTCTACAAGTTTCTGATGCTCGGTAGTTCCGGGATGAACAAATGTAAGTCCGCAGATTTCAAGACCTTGTGACATGTTTTCGGGTGTAAAAATCACTTCTTTTAGTAACAAAAACCAAATTGCGATGTCCAACAATCCGAATCCGACTACCACAAGTCCCATAACAGCACCGGATCTAAATGCGACTTGTAAACCCCGATTGAGGCTTTCACTCGCACCTTGAGCCGTTCGTGATGAAGCATTGGTTGCAGTTTTCATACCCAAATAGCCGCACAATCCGCTGAAAAATCCTCCGGTAAGAAATGCCACCGGCACAAACGGATTTTGAACGCCCAAATATGCCAGTACAAGCAACAAAACTGCAAGTACGACAAACACTTTGAGTACAACCTTGTATTGACGTCTGAGATATGCCATCGCGCCTTCGCGAACGTATCCGGCAATCTCTTTCATGCGGGCATTGCCCTCGCTTGCCGCGACCATTTTTTTGTAAAACAGCCAAGCAAACAATAGAGCCACAACCGAAGCCGTGGGCACTATCCAAATTAATGATGAGATATCTTGCATGGTGAAATAGATTTTAGTTAATAAAGTTTTGCGCCAATATAATATTTTTAAAACAAATAACAAAGTAAAAATATCAAAAAATATTTCAGATGTAAGACACGATTTTCAACTAAAAGATGTTAAAAAAAAAGAAACGGACTACCAGTCAGATAATGTGACCGATAGTCCGTTTCAGACAATTTTTATTGTATAACTTTTTACAAAAAAAATGCGACAAACCAAAACAATATTATTTTGATTTGCCGCACCAAAAAAGGATGTGAATTATTTGTCGATTAAATCATTTTTTTCGATTGTCCAATCTTTACGTTGTCCCAAAAGCGGATTTTCACCTTTGAACATCTTGGCTGCTTCTTGATTGTTTTTCAACTGCCAATCGAGCCAAGACAATGCAACTACAGAAAATTCACCGCCAAAGGGTTGCGAGTATGTACCGCCATGACCGACTGGAAAATTTGCTGCGAAAGCCGGTACATGTTTGATTTTGTGAAAATCGTCCATACCGTTTTCATAAGCGATATCTTGTTTACCACCCAAGATGTAAATTACCGGTGTATGAATATCTTCAAGTTTTGACTTTGGAGGCATCGGCATATCCGGAATAGCTTCAACAGGATTGATAAAAAGTCCGCTGTTGCAAATCATGATTGTTTTAAGACGGCTGTCAGCACAATTGAAAAGTGTTTGCAAACCGCCGCATGACATCCCCGCAGCTGCGATATTGTTGGTATCCAACTTGTTATACAAATAACTGTTTTTATCCGAATTTTGTTTTACAGCCCAGTCGATAGATTCAATTTGCTGAGATGATTTTGACATCGGACCTTTGTAAAAGCCTGTATCAGAAGGCATAAAACCTGTTGCAACGACCAAATAGCCGTGAGATGCAATTTCGTTGAGGAAATTTACATGCTCATGAGGAGAATTGTTGCAAGCGCCGTTGCCCCAAACCAAAATCGGAAGCGGATTTTCTTTTGAAAACTTCGACAAATCTTTCGGACAGAAAATTGTGTGAGCATTAAAAGTGGAGTCTTCAAACATCACGGCTTTGAAATCACCGGAACCTCCATTTTCCAAAACTCTCTGACTTTCAGGAATTTTTGCGCACTGACTTTCAGTACTCTTTTCGCATTGATTTTTTTGTTCTGCCCCGCCACAAGCCATTAAAAACATGGCAGAAGCAGCAAAAATTATAATCTGTTTTTTCATAAGGTTAAAAAATTAAAAAATAAGTATCGCAAAGATACGAATTTTTAGGTAAAGTATTGAGAATTTTTTGAAAAATCAATGGAAATAACGAAGATTACTCAAAAGTGAACCTACTATCTACTTCTATATGTTTTTCAGAAAAACTGTTAACATTATATCTGTAATAATAAGCCTCGCCCTCTTTCAAGAAAACCTTGAATCTTATCATTTCATCACTTAAATTTGAATTGGCTTTGATAAGAATTTCAAATTCTCCTGATTCTTGATTGTGAACATAAAAACCTGAATAACAACCTTTATCAGATGCGTATGAAATAAGTTCATGATTTTCTGTACGGAGATTATGAAGCTGAATACCTATCCAACTGAATTTGTTATCCTCAACATTTGTCGTATATGTCCAAATCGTATCCGAGAGATTAACTCCATTACTTTTTTCTGTTTGTGACAATGAAATATGATTAATCAATGTTTTAAAGCACTGTTTTCTTCCGTCTGAAAATGATACGAAAAGTAACGGATTATCAATAACAGAATCAATGTTTTTTGTACAATAAACATTGTTATCAAATTTCATATCGTAATTATTACCATTAAGTTTTAAATATAAATATTCGGTATTTTCAAATGGCATAGCACAGAAAATAATATTTTTACCACCGTCCGTCATAACTTTTTTCAAATAAACAACAGAATCTGATTTTTCAAACTCAGATTCCCGAAGCGGAGGATTGAATACTAAATTTTTCATTCTTTCACTATCAAAAAATGAATCAGAAAATACATATTCAGCAACCTCAAACACTACTGCATCCGGCTGAAATATATTTACATAATAATCCAAATTCAATACATTTTGATAATTGTGGACAGCAATATCTTCCTTGCTGTTGGCAATCATATAAGATTTGCGGTTGAAATACGAACCTTGAAAAGTTAATACTCTTGGCAAATCAACACTGTCTGTTCGTCTGTAATAGTGAAAATGAGTAAAACTTTTATTCAATTCAAGACCATCAGAATAATCTTTTGTTACAGTATCGTTAGGAAATTTGGACTTAAACGACGGTACTTCTTCATGAATAGGGAAATATGAAACCGGTAATGTTGTTGCAACCGTAGAAGATATTTCAAAATCATCTTTAGTTAAAGGTCTAACATTCGGAAAATCTTCGTGCATACGCTCAAAAAGATGGTTAAAACCATAAAATGCACCCAAATCATTCCAATGCCCTGCATCATATTTTCGATTGTAAATCTGTTCTGTTAAACTTATTTCTTTCAAATAATCGGAATTGTCGACGTAATTTATCCCCAAACTGTCAATGTATGAAATAAAATCTCTAACCCAATAATCCTTTGAATATTTGACGCCAGAAGCCAAATAACGCTCGTAAACATACTTTTTTTCAGGTTCAAACATAAAGTAAAATTTTATCCCTCTTTCTTTGCAATAATTTTGAATTTTCAAAAGCATTTTTGCAAATGTACAGTGATAATCATTTATTTTTTGATCCAAACTTCCATAATGAAAAAAAACATATCCGTCTTTACCATACACATAAGCCGGATGAGTCATTGAACTGAAAATTTTATCATTCAATACTGTATATGCTGTAATTGCTGCACTTCTTAATCCGATTCTGTCTTTAAAAGCAATTTCAAAATCTCCCCAAAAGTCGCTACTATTGCTGTCTGGAAATTCTTTTAAATATCTGTTGTCAATAGAAGATTTGACTTCATGTCCACGTTCTGTTAAAAATAATGGAACTAATAATAACAGAAAGAAGATGATTATATATAACTTGTATTTGTTCATAGTTATTAAAACTGAAAGTAAATAAACGGACTATATGAAGAATTAATCACAAACAACAGACTTACAACAAAAAGTAATAAACAACATACCGGTTTAAAATTCTGTAACTTTGTATCTATCAGTTGTTTTATAAAATTGATTTCTCCTAAAAACGAACCACCAGCAGCTATTAAAACAATCATAATAGTACGTCTGTCAAAATAATATTGCCAAGTAAAGTTAAGTTCTCCATTATTCAACGGACGAATCATATTTTTGAGATAATCTACAAATTGAGATAAATCGTAAGAAGAAAACAAAAGCCATGAAAAATACAAAAAAATCGGTATGTAAATATGACCTAAAAAAGAAGGTATATATTTTGACAATCCAATATTTTTACAAAAACGCTCCACAATAACAGCAATGCCGTTAATAATGCCCCACAAAAGAAATGTCCAACCGATACCATGCCAAATTCCCGTTAACAAGAAAACGATGAACAAATTAAAATAAACATTACCTTTCCTGTTACCACCCAGCGGAATGTAGACATACTCTTTGAACCATGTACCAAGCGAGATGTGCCACCTACGCCAAAACTCACCGACTGTTTTAGAAACGTATGGAAAATTAAAATTTTCTTTAATATTAATTCCAAACACTTTACATAATCCAATAGCGATGTCAGAGTATCCGGAAAAATCAAAATAAATTTGAAACATATAAAGAAGCGCACAAATCCAATACATCGGAATATCAGTTTGTGGAAGAATCGATAATGTTTCAGAAGAAAAACGTGACAAATCGCCCATGTGCATAACGTCTGACAGCTGAGAAATTTTCATTCCCAAAGTATCGGCAATTATAACTTTTTTGGCGTAACCAATACATATTTTTTGTAATCCTTCCCATATATTTTGAGATGAATTTTCCGTAATAAAGCCGTCCCTATGAAAATCTTTCCATAAAACAATAGGTCCTGACAATATTTTTGGAAAGAACAAAAGATATAACGCAGTATCCAATAAATTGCCGGCTGGAGCATCTTTTCGATAAATATCTGTCAGATAAGAAATCGAAGTAAATATTAAGAATGACAATCCAATTGGAATTATAATTTTGAAATTTTCTCCGTAAAACGATTTTCCAAAATCAGTATTTCCAATCAAAGGAAACAACTTATAATAAAAAATAGAACCAACTAAAATCGTACATGAAACTGCCAACCACCACAATCTTTTTGTTTTCTTTTCTTCCTTATTATTTTGGATATTTTCGAATATAAGATTACCCAAAATGTAAACTTGTAAAGTAAGAACTACAAAAAATAAAAATGATTCAGGCTGAATCCATAATAAAAACAAAAGTGTAATAATTAACAAATATATTTTGTTAAGCTTCAAACTTTTGAAATACGAAAGTCCGAAAAATATCAATATACTTAACGGAAGAAATATAAACAAAAAAGAAAGTGATGTAAGCATAGAAGAGATTATCTAAATATCTTAAAAACCGTCAAGAAAATTATTTTGAAGTATTCTTTTACTGACTGGTTTTCAATATATTTCATATTAAGTTTAATTTTGTCAGGCATGATTTGATTGATATAAACCTCATCAGGATTTTCCGCCTTGCCAAGAATTTCGTTCTCATCAACGTATTCTATTGAAGCGTAATCCGTTATACCCGGTCTTACAGATAAAACTTTTTCTTGTTCATCTGTATAAAGGTCAACATATTTTCTGACTTCAGGACGCGGACCAACCAAACTCATATCACCTTTCAAAACGTTGAAAAGTTGCGGCAATTCGTCAATTTTGAATTTACGGATAAAATACCCGATTTTGGTAATTCTCGGATCTCTGCCGCCTACTGTTATCAGACTGCCTTTGTCAGCATCTTTACGCATTGAACGGAATTTGTACAAAGAAAAATCCGCGCCGTCTTTTCCGACTCGGATTTGTTTGTAAAATCCGCCGCCTTTGCTCGTTAAAACTATTATTAACCAAATAATTACAAACAAAGGCGAAAGAATCACCAATCCCAAAAATGAAAACAATATATCAAAAAAACGTATCATTTTCCCGCTACTTTATTATAAGCATCAACAACAGTTTTGATTACAAATTGAACTTTTTCATCGTCAAGTTGCGGATAAATGGGCAGCGAAATTTCAGACGAATAATTTTTGTAAGCCTGCGGATAATTTTTTATATCGTAACCCAAACCTTTGAAGAACGAAAGCATCGGCATCGGTATAAAATGTACATTAACAGCAACTTCGCTTTTTGCTATTTCATCAATCATCTTATCACGCATTTCTTCTGTGAAATCTTTGATTCTCAAAGCAAAAATATGATAAGAAGTCTCTTTTTCTCCGGAAATTGACGGCGGTAAAATTGCCCAGTCAAGTTTTGAAAAAGCCTGTGCGTATGTATCAAAAACGCGTTTTCTTTCTTTCAACAATCCTGCGTATTGACGGATTTGAGCCAAACCAATTGCTGCATTAACGTCTGCCATATTTATTTTCATGCCCTGCCCGACAATATCATAACGCCAACCGCCGGCTTTGCTCTTAGAAAATGCGTCTTTGGTCTGACAATTCAACGCACGCATTCTGAGTTCTGCATAAAGTTGCTGATTGTCAAAAGGTTGAGGCAAATTCATACAAATAGCGCCGCCTTCTGCCGTTGTAACATTTTTAACGGCGTGAAGCGAGAAAATTGCAACGTCAGTTTCGCTGCCGGTGTTAACGCCTTTTTTATAATGTGCACCAAGCGAATGTGCGGCATCGTTCAAAACCAAAATACGACCCAACTTCTCTTGAACAGAAGATTCTGCACGGAATTTCTTTTTAATTTCCGGTTCGTTCACGAGATTCATAATTGCATCATAATCACAAGGATAACCGGCAATATCAACGGGAAGAATCGCTTTGGTTTTTTCCGTAATTGCATTTCTGATTGCATCAACAGAAATATCAAAATCGTCGTTGGAATCTACCATAACCGGTTTCCCCCCTGCCCAAAGCACAGCCATTGCGGTTGCACAATAAGTATAAGCCGGAACAATTACCTCATCGCCCTCTTTCAAACCGAGCCAGCGCAACATCATAATTGCACCCGAAGTCCAAGAATTTACACACAAAACACTCTGTGCACCTGAAAGTTTTTGAATTTCTTCTTCCAAGGCTTTTACTTTCGGACCGGTGGTTATCCAACCGGATTTCAAAGAGTCAACAACCTCGTTGACAATACTATCGTCAATGTATGGCGGTGAAAACGGAATTTTCATTGTATAATATATAATTAGATTAAATGTACAAAATTATCTGTTCGATTGTGCTGTAAAAGTTCTGTGAAATAATACCTTAAACAATCCAACCCAATATCCCCAACCGTAACTTAAATGGACATTGAAAAAAATCCACGGCATCAGAAAAATCATTGATGCTCTTTTGGTAGATTTTGCGCTTTTTATGCCCATAAAAATACCGATTGCGAAATACAAAGTCAAGAAAGCAAGATAAAGCCACAAAAATATTTTTGAGAAAAAACTTAATGCCAACCCGCAAATCAATGCAGCCACAAACAACGGCGGAACGAATTGTCTAACAGTTGCGGCTTGTCCCAACTTTTTATTAACCAACGGTTTAAAAAGACCATACTGATAAAACATCTTTCTTACTTTTGCAACCTTGTCTCGGACAAAATATTTAATTCCCAATGTCGGAATAAGGTAAATGGAACCGCCGTTTTTAATAATTCTGGCATTTAACTCATCATCTTGATTTCTGATAAGTTCTTCATCATAAAGACCCACTTTATCAAAAACCTCACGCTTGAAACAACCAAAAGGAACACTGTCGGTTTTAACATTTTCTTTTGCACCAATACGGTGAAGAGAATTTCCCATTCCGAAAGGATTTTTCAAACACTCAGCAATTGCATACGAGATATTTGTCTCATTACAAGGCAAAGTGATAAAAACACCGCCTACATTGTCAGCGTCATACTTTTTCAAGTTGTCCACCAGACAAGAAAAATAATTTTGCGGATATTCACAATGACCGTCCAAACGGAGAATCACTTCGCCCTTTGAGGCTTTGATTCCGATATTCATTGCATACGGCACAACTCTGTGAGGATTTTCCAGAAGTTTTATAAAAGGATATTTTACACAATATTCATTAACAATTTGAACAGTCCTATCTCCGCTCATACCGTCAATAAAAAAAATTTCCATATCCTCCTTCGGATAATCCTGCTTTAAAACCGAATCAATACATTTTGCGATGTATTTTTCTTCGTTGTATATAGGACAAATTACTGATAACATTTTGTTTATTTTTCAATTATTTTCCAATGCCCGCCCTTATCAGGACCGATACGTACAATCAAGCCTAATTGTTTGAGTTTCTTTATATTATAAAAAACTCCGTCATCAGAAATATTACAAATTCTCCCAATTTCAGAATTAGTTATATATGGATTTACTTTGATTAAATCAATTATTTTTTGCTGATTAATATTTAGTTTTTTCTCCGTAGTTTTCTCCGTAGTTTTCTCCGTAGTTTTCTCCGTAGTTTCTTCAGTAACATTATCTTTATCTAGTGCGACACCGTTCTCTTTATCAATTGCATCTCTTTTATAAAATACAATTGTAGAATGTGTTATATCGGATTTGAAATCAATTTCTTTTCCTGTTAACGCAGTCCACGTTTTAATTTTATCAATACCGTATCCTGCATTTTCCGCAAGTTTTGCCGCTCGAAAAAGTTTAATTATAATTGGGTTGCGTGGCAGTGAAATTGCCTCCTGTTCAACTTTTTCCACAGGGACAATGAACCCGCCAGGATTTTGAAACTCAATACGGTTGGTAAAAATTCTAATAGTCGGGTGCATCGGACTGAACCAATCGGAATGAGCAAGAAAATTTATCAAGCCTTCTCTCAAGGCATATAAACGAGATTCATCATCGGGCGATGCTCCGGATTCTGTTGTCGTGAACGGATTATCAGCATAAAGTCTAAGTCTCTGAATTATAACATTATAGTATTCCCATATATTTTCTTGTTCCTGCATTCTAAATGTATACCTCGGAACTGCCGTTGCTACTGAATCGCTGGGAATTTCAATATAATCCACCCAAAAATTTGGCATAAATTCCCTTATGCTATCTTGTTTCCCAAACATCAAGAGAGAACCATACGACAACTCTCCCGAAATGTTGGAACAAATACCGATTTTACGACAAAAAGCATTGTCATCCAAATCATTGTAAGGAAACGATGAGTTGAAATTTCTTACATGGTTTCTAAAAGTTTTAAGCGACAGTAAATTCAAATCGTTGATTGATGATCCTTTGACAAACTCCTCCGATTTAATGCCGAAAGATTGGTCGTGGTACATCGCCATAATTTCTGCATCTGTAGCTCGCTGATCACCCGAACAAACTCGGATAAAAGTATTTACAGGAGTATTGATGTATACGGGCTTAAATTTTGATGATGAAATATAAAACGCTAAAACAACTTTTGAATCTATGACAAATTTAGAAGTTTTAAATAACAAATGCTGATTAAACTTCTGTCCCGAACGGATTACTGTTGTAAAATCTTGTTCTATTTTTTCAGGGTTGTCAATGCCTTCAATTTCAAAACTTTTGCCTTTTTGAGCAACACCAAGTACAATCCAACCACCGATAGTATTTGCAAAGGCGCAAACTGTTTCCCAAACGTTCTTTGGCAGTTCTGACTTTGCAGATTTTACTTCAAAATCATCCCATTCAATTTCAGATAATTTATGTATAAGTTCGTCTTTAGTCATTTTGCTAATTCATTCTTCTTTTCTTCGCTCATCATCAATAGCAACATCGTTGCCCACGGAATAAACATTAGTCCTGCATTTCTTGTTAGCATATTTTCAAACATCAAATTCACCATCACAGCAATGGCAAAACCTATCAGCGGAAAATATCTGTTTTTAATTCCAAAATAAAGCGGCGTAAATAGCATTGCGAGCAATAATAGCAATCCAATCACACCCATCGAAAGTTGAGCGTAAATATATTGATTGTGAGTGCCGAACTCAAAAGCAACATTATTTTTCTGATATTGCTTTTCCAATTCTGTGTCGGTGTCGCCAATTCCTACGCCAAGAATAGGATTTTCTTTTATGACTTGAAATGCATTATGCCAAATGATAAAACGCGAATTAACAGTATTTTCTAATCGTTCTGTTACCTCTTGCTTATTATCTGATTTTAAAGCCGTTATAGAGTTATCTATTATCCATGATAATCGACTATTTTCGATTATAAAATACGTCAAAGAAATAAAAAAAATAAATCCTATTATTAAAAAATTCAGTTTTTTATTAATAAGAGCATAATAAACAATAAAAAAAAGTGTAACAGCAATTGAAGCGATAATATTACCCCTACTTTGCAATAGATAAATAAAAAATGAAGAATATATTATGCCCATTATTGACAAAAATTTATACTTTTTTCCATTTATACTTTTTAATTCTGTTATTAGAAAAAGAATTGAAAATAAAAAATAAAATGAATAATATGAAGGATGAATAAAATGGGACAAAGACTCATAAGCGAAATTATTATATCCAGAAGAAATAGATTCCAAAATGTCTAAATCACGATAATATGTATCAGCCTTAAATATTATACCATTTTCAGTTTCAATCAAAGAATTATTAAAAGAAATAATCAAACAAAAAAAAGATGAAACTACAACCCCTGCAAGAAAAATCCAAGCAAGAATTTTTGTATTTCTTATAATTACACCTACTTTTGCCAAATAAAAACTTAAAGGAAAAGCCATTAACATTACATATCTACCGCAAAGTTGTAATCCTCTGTCAAAACCATCAGACCACAAAAGACTTACAAAACTCCACAACCAATAACCAATAGAAATAATAATAAAATATTTTACAGGATTGCTTATAGTTTTTAAACTCAAATTTTTGTACAAATCCTTATTTACAAAAATTCCTAAAACAAATACCAAAAATCCAATATTAGCAATAGTTAAATTAAATGGTACTAAAAACAAAAACAGCAATAAAGATATTAATGAAATTCTTTTTATGATTTCCATTTCTTCTATTTTAACAATAATTTGGCTCTTTCTCTTACCCAAAACGACAAAAAATTAAGCCGGTTTTCCGATAAATTATATCTTGAATGTTTTTTGAATTTGAAATCAACAAGTTTTGACAACATCTTTCTCTGACGATGAGTTATTATTTTGGATGCAAATTCAATAAAATCAGAATATAATGATGGTAAAATCGTTTTTGAATACTTCTGGTAATTCTCAATATCATCGTCCATAGCATAACAGAAAAGCGATAATCCATTATCAAAAATAGGTGCAGCAGAAACGATTTTATTGGTTTTATTATCAATCATAAATCCGAAATTTCCCAAATGCCTGTCTTGATTCAAAATTACAGCATCAAAAACAAACATATCAATCAACGAATCGTAAAATTCCTCCCCAAGATTCCTATAAAACTCTAAAACAGAATCTATATTATTAAATTTTAACAAATTACCGGCAGGAATAAATGACAAGTCTTTTGAAGTAAACAATTCGCAAACAGAACACAAACGTCCTTTCCATTTACTCAAACCATAATTTATTGCATTAATACCCATTGATTGAGCGACTTGTGAGGCATAAAACTCACTGTAAGGCTCATTTCCTGTGTTTGCCGCACCAACAGTACCCGATTTGTACAAGAATATTCCACCATTAATCCTCCGCCAAGCCTTTGCCAACATTCCGTTGGTGGTAAATTCAGGCGAACTTTTAAATTCTGTTTTTAAGTAATTACCATAACCGGTAAAGGCAATCGCCCCCAAAGCGGCAGAAAATCGGTTATCGTACAAATTCAAAGCACTAAATTCCCGTTTTTCAGTTTCGGGACAAATCCAATAACAATCGTTCAAAGAAAGTCCGTAACTTACTGACAGAATACCTAATACGTCGTTTTCATTCAACCCGAGTTTTGCCAGAAAGTTTTTTACATAATATCTGTTAGACGGAATAACGCGGTGTTTTAACCATTTAACCAGTTTTTCAGGCGTAACTTCACCACAAAATTCAAATGGCAATTTTTCTTTTTCAGTAATGCCATCTTCTATTTGACACAATAATCTTCCTTCTTCATTTTTCAATGAAAACGAGAAAAGAGTAATATCAAAATACTTGAAAAAGAAAAACATAAATTATATAAATAACTTTTGGCAAATCACCAAATATAAAGAATTGCCAATAAAAAAACTAGTAAATTATGATTTGTAAATCATTTTATACAAATCTTCATCAGAAATATTATAATGTTTCATTATATTGCTGATTTGTACGTCATTCAAATTCTGCTCAACGTTTTCATGTTGTAACGAACTATTACCATTAAGCCCATACTCTTTATAAACATCAACGCATTTCAATTTATTATAAGGCTTATTAATTAAAACAATATCTGTACCATGCAACCATATCATAAAATTAAACCAAACATCATCTGCTTTTGGTGATAATATTGTAAATAAATTCTGTTTTAAAACATCTTCGTGCAAATATGATTTATGATACAATACACCACCAACACCTGTAACAAATAAACCATCAGAACTATTATTAATAGTATTATACCATGCATTATAAGGCAATAATTTGAAATTATCATCAAACCTTAATTTATGGCAAATATGCGCTATTATTCTGTTAGGATATTGTAAATGTGTATTCCATATCTTTTTTAACCAATTTTTTTTATAATAAATATCATCATCTGCTGTAACAATATAATAATCAGGATATTGTTCCAACGCTGGTACTAATTTTGTATAAGATCTAAGATCTTTACTAAACTTAAATTCGACTCCGTAATTTTCAAAAGCTAATAACTCATTTGACAACTTATCTCTTGAAAAATCAGCATCAGACAACCAAACTATAATTTTTTCCGGTCGTATCGTCTGATTAACCAAAGAAAACAATGTATATTTCAATTCTGCAACTCTTTCGCCATAAGTAGTTAAAGATACAATTAAGTTCTTTATAATCTCACGACTACTATCATAAACAAACTTTTTGATTTGTTTATCAACTTTTTTCTTATTCAACTTTTTTCCCGTTAAAAAGAAAAAAATCTCATACAAGAATTTATGTGATAATATAATCTTTTTTATTTTTTTAAATAACGACATAAATATTTATATATTTTATAATTTTTTTTCGATAACAAAAATCCTAAAATGATAGACAAAATCGCCCACTCCCAAACATTAAATAACCCCCAATACGGAGAGAAAAAAGTCATCAGCAACGGTATTCCTATAAAAAAAGAATAAGCTAAGAAAGTAAATTTATTACTTATTCCGTAATATATAATATTCGAAACTATACTTAAAACCAGCGTAAAAATTATCAAGCGTATATAACCATAAGATAACAAAATGCCTCCAAATAAAGTATATACATTTGTATATTCTTCTACTTTAGAAGAAATAAGTATATAACTTTCAAATCCGCTACTAACCTGACTGTTAAATAAGGAAGGCATAATATCTTCATGTTCAATAATCCTTCCTACAGCAATAAAACCACCACCAATATATTTTGCAAAATGTCCCATCACAAAACTAAAAAAATTATCCATAGAATAACCCTTTAATAAAAAATTTATAAAATAATTAGCCATAAACATAGCAAAAACAACTATACAAATAATAACGGATAATTTAATGATTTTTTTTGCAGATGGTCTTGTATATAAAAACTTAATCAGAAACGCCGAAATAACAAATAAAATATGATATTTAGTTCCAGATAAGAAAATAAGAATAAATAACAATATAAACAACAAAAGAGAAAATATCTTTTTCTTAATAAAAAGTAAATAAAAAGCAGAAAAACAAATAATTAAATTTAAATTGTGAGCACCTAAACCTCGAGAATATTGATTCTCAAAAGATTCAGAACCAATAAAGCCACAGGATAATGTTTTATATAAATGCACAATGCCTATTACAATAAGAATAAGCATTAAATAAAAATCAAGAGAGGAAAAATTTCTTTCAATCAAAACATATTTTCTTTTTTCCTTGTATTTATAAAAAAAAATGGACGGAACATAAAATAACAACAGACAGCCGGAATACAATGCATATACGAAATTAGAAACTGGGTAAAAGCTGTAAAATTTTTCACCTATATACGCAAAAAAAAGACCTATCAACGACGATATACTAACTAATGAAGAGGGAGAAGCCAAACTTTTTCCCCCCTTTAACTCACATAATATTATAAAAAAACAAATAAACAAAAACAGATAAATCATTTTTCTATATCAAAATCGTTCATAATGTAATTAAACATCGCTTTATCTACATTATCATTGTCAAGCGACATAGTTTTTAATTTTAACAAAAATGATGATATATGCTCCTTTTGGTATTTTTTTCCTTTCAGCAAACGTTTTATATATAATTTATAAATTAGAAAATAGCATTTAAAAATAAAAATATTATTTAAATATAGTTTCATATCAACCATTCTGTTGAGATAATATAGAAAATCTTTTCTAAGCATTTTGTCATAAGGAAGATTTTTTCCTATAGTACTGCTAACCTTATGATACAAAACAGACTCAGGAATACAATACATATTAACCTTATTATCAATATTTCTAAGACACATCTCAAAATCCTCCTCTCCAAAGAAAAAACGCTCAGAAAGGAACCCATATTTGCTAAAATAATTGGCTCTAAAAAATGAAGCACAATTGGTAACAAAAGTAATCAGAAAACGTGTTTTGGGACAAGTCGAAGTATTCTTATCCGCATAGTAATACTTTCTAAAACCAAATCTAGAAATAATACCTCCACAATTCCAAATAATATCAGGTTGCGAATAATATACTATTTTGGGTGTAACAATATCCACATTTGGGTTATTTTGCATAAAAGTAATCAGCTTTGAAATAGTATCTCTTTGTACTACAGTATCATTGTTCAACAACCAAATATAATCACAATTATCATTTAAAGCCGCTTTAATACCTATGTTTGACCCAATTGCAAACCCCAAATTATCATTATTTAAAATAAGTGATATTTTAGTTGACAAATCATTTGCGGAAATAAAACATTGAATTTTTTCTTGCGACCCATCTGTTGAGAAATTATCAATCAAATAAATCTTAAAATCCATACAATCTGTTTGCAACAAGGACTTTATACATTCAATTGTATCCTCAAAGCCATTCCAATTTAATATAATTATACCAATCATAGAAAAAAAAATAAAAAACAAAAAACTAATTGATTATATCTAAATTATTTTTTACCCGCTTTATACACTCTAAATAAGAGTACTTATTAACAACATCAGGTTCTAAATACGCACCCTCACACCACTCATTCCAAGCATTAATAAACAAAACGGAACAATTATTTTGTTGCATTTTCTTTACCTGCTCAATTAAATACTTTTCAAATATTATAGGTGAAGATTTTAAATATATACTACCATTTTTCCCTTTCCTTGGAGAATTATCCCAATCAACAAAGAAACCTGCATATCTATTTTCGTTAATATGTTCATAATTAAGAATTTTTTTCATACCTCTTTCGTAAGAACTACGATTTCTCCAAAAACAATATCGTAATAATCTCAAAAATAAACTATCTTTAAAATGAATTCTTGACCACATCGGTTCAAAATAAAAACAAGCGTCTGTTTGTTGTGAATATTTTTCTTTCTGTGTTCCAACAAGAGATTCAATAAAAAATACACCGTCAAAACCATTATTTTTAGCCATTTTGGTCCAAATATCAATCATTTCCTCTAAATATGTTATAGAGTTAGCCTTATATAACACAAAAACAGGTTTATTATCTTTTTTTATATACCTAAAATCCTTAAAGAAAGGTAACATATAATTAAAATGATTGACAATATCGTCTTTACCACCATATATTTGCGGCATCAATACATTTTTATTTTGACCGTCCCACGTTCTTGCCCATGGCTCATTTGCCCATGAGAAGAAAAACGGAAAGTCTAAATCTTTATTGGCCAAATAGTTTTCCAAAGGTTTTTCTAACAACAACTTTCCGTTAAACCAATAATGATAAAAACAAAAACCATCTATACCATATTTTTTTGCTAAACCAATTTGCCATTTAAATGTATTATCGTCAAGCAAATTATAATAATTATTATTCAACGGAATACGCGGCTGATTATGTCCTTTAAACAATGGCTTTGATTTTTTCACATTTGTCCATTCAGTAAACCCCATACCCCACCATTTATCATTTTCAGGAATAGTATGATATTGAGGAAGATATAAAGCGAAAATTTTAATATTATTCATTTTTTATAACTTTTTAACCACTCTTGCCGGTACTCCTGCCGCCATGCAATTATCCGGCAAATCTTTTGTTACCACAGCATTTGCTGCAACAATTACATTATTTCCAATATGTACGCCCGCCATGACTGCAACTTTGTCACCAAGCCATACATTATTGCCTATGACAACTTCGCCTTTGGATTTCAATTCGCGTTTTACAGGTGCAAGCAACGATTCATCCTCGCTCAATCCGCCATGCGAATTATCGCTGATTATTACATATCTACCGGTCAACAATCCGTCACCAATTGTGATTTTATTGCAAGCTGTAATGTGATTATATTCACCAATAGTGCAATTATTTCCAATTGTTATTGATGCGGTTGGAAAATCTTGATTTCCATATTTAGTCCAACAACCAAGAATTGAAGTACCTTGAATTGTTGTATAATCGCCTATCGAAATATTTTTCTGACCGCTCCCCTGCAAACTGCACGGATAATAAATCCTCGAATGCTCGCCCAAATGTCCTACAAAATTTCTAATCCACAAAGTGTAAAATATATCTCTTACAGACAGAAGGTTACAATGGAGTTTGTAAGGATATAAAAAAGCAAGAATACGAAAAAGGAAACGAAGAATTGTCATATATCTAAAAAAATTTACTTTTTACTTTTATAAAAAAGGATTCAATTATATTCCGATACACCATTCGCAAATTGTAATACACACGAATATAATCCCTATTGTCATCCAATATGTATGAACACTCTTTCTTTCGTATAACAAAATCCCAATATAAATCAGAAACAAATCTCAAAATAGCTTTTTTTAATTTCAAAAAAGTCCTAACTGAAATATCCTCATTCCTCATTAAATCACCTATAATAGAAACATATTCAACTGCAAAGACTTTAAACAGATTATATTTTCCTTTTTTATTAGTGGCTATATTGACTTCTTTCATTAACGGAATATTGTCTATTATGTATTCAGATCGTTTTCTCTCATAGAACAAAACCGTAATGTGAGGAAAATATAAATTAAATTCTTGACTTTCTGGTATTTTTTTGAAATCATCTGTCCATATTGCCAAACCCGCCGACCACGACGACCAATATGACAGATTTTCTACAAATTTTTCAAAACTATCACATTTTACAATCGGCTCCTTCGTCGGTAATGCACCATTAAGGAAATATACAACAGGCCTTTTATCCTTGTTAATCTCAACAAAATCAATTATATGTTTTAATGCTCCGTCATTCAAAGTCATCCTATGATTAACAAACTTTATGAAGTCGCCTTTGGCTAACCGAAATGCTTCTATTTGATTTTGAAACATATAAGCATTTGTTTTTTTATAAACAAGGTTATCATGTTTTTCACAATAAACACTCATAATCTTTTCAAAATCTAAGTTATTGCCATTGTCTGTTACGACGACTTCATACTTTTCGGAATTAATATTTTGTCTAAAAATACTGTCCAATACTGGGCACACCCACTCAATTATTCCATTTGTAGGGATACATAATGATACTAACGGCTTATTACTTGTTTGCATACTCCCAAAATAATTTGATTCCCTCTTGCAATGTCTTGCACTTGTGCGGGAAACGTGTTTGAATTTTTGTACAGTCCAAAATCATTCTTTTCACATCAGACTTTGCAGCCTCAATGTATTTAATTTTTGGCAACAAAATTCCATTTTCTTTAAAAGCATTTAAAACATCATTTACTGAATGACCTATCCCAGTTCCGATGTTATAAACATTATTCCAATTCTCTGATTCTATGAGTTTTGAAAGATAATAGACAAAATCGTCAATATAGATATAATCCTTTATTGCCGAACCATCACCCCATATTTCTATCGTTTCTTTTTTTTGAATTTTACCAATTATTACAGCGATAACACCTTGTTTACCGTTAATATTTTGTCCGTGTCCGTATGGATTTGATGGACGAATTATCAAATATTGAAGATTTTTAGTCCGATTGAAAAATTGTACAAGGTTTTCAAAATTAAGTTTTGAAAGACCATAAAAGCTCATCGGTTCCCTTTTGGTATGCTCATTGAATATTTCAGCCTGACTACCGTAAACCGCTCCGCCGGACGAAAAATATACAAATTTGATATTATTATCTGCGCAGTACTCTAAAAGTTTCAACGTCGGGAAATAAATTCCATTCATATTATTGATGTACTGCATAGCATCAGAACTCGGTAAAATAGTTGATGCTAAATGAATAACAATCTGAATATCATTGGACCCAATAACTTTTATGACAGAATCTATATCTTCAAGTTTCACGTTGAAATAATTTTTATCACTAGATTGTATGCAATCAATGACAAAAACATCATTGTTTTGAGCCAACTTGTTGACAATATTCCTTCCAAGAAAACCTTTGCCGCCTATAACGAGAATGTTCATTTGGATATTCCCAATGCTAGTTTAAGTTTAATCAAATATTTAAAAATATGATAATCAACACTTTGATTTTTCATCTCGTGTCTATAAAAATAGGACTCATCATGAGGGTTTATCTTAAAATAAACATCTCCTTTGGCTTTTTTTTGCAAATATTCATCGTATGTTTTTGTAAAATAATGATTTATCTGCAAAGGAAAATATTGAGCATCAGTATTACTTGCAACTCTATTTTTCCCAAAAGTACATACTTTGTCAAAAATATTAACAGGAGGTAATGCTGTTTTATTCAATACTGCCCAAGATAAATGATGTAAAATATTATTATGTTTATCCTTTTTATTAAAATCATATGCAGTATTAAAAAAAACTTTTCCAATATTTACATATTTGTTCCAACAAACAGTCAAATCTTCAGAAACTAAATTTTTTGGATCTCTACTTATCATTCCTGACGTTCCAAACATTCTCCAATATGCGATTACCACCGGTCTGTTTTTTTGAAACGGTTTCAAGAAATCATAAATATTATCAGTCGAATTAGGTACTATAAATTCGTCAATATCTATAAATGTAAGCCATTCTGTCTCAGAAAAAAAACGTTCAATAGCATTATGATAACATTTCATTTGTGCCTGATTTTGTGGCCATTGAGTTAAGGTAACACTGCCATTTGCAATATAAGGTTTTAGTACTTCTTCATAGTTGTCTTCCGAATTATTGTTGTACAGATAAAAATGTTCTACTCCAACAATTTTATGATACTCAATCCATTCTCTCAAATACAATGCCTCGTTTTTAAAAATAGCACATATAGCGACCTTGTATTTCTTCGTTTTTATTTCAGGCTTTTTCAAATTCATTAAAAGCTTATACCACAATGAATTGAAAAAATAAAATATCGACTTTACGTAATATTTCCACGAAATTTCAACCGACCGGTCAAAAATAAAGTAGTTATCTTCTAATAATTCTTTTCGCATTTTTGGTAACGAGATAAATTTTATTCAGAATTGTGCGACGTTCTTCTTTTCTAACCAATATAATCCAAAAACATAAAATTAAAATACTTTCAATTATTACAACAGAAATAATTGATGTTACTAAAGTACTCTCATACACTGACGGTAAAACTATCCCCAAAATAGGAAAAGCAACCACAACAGAAATTAATATTGGTTTTACAATATCAACAAGATATTTTTTTAATGATAAATCCGTATATTTTATTGAGTATTTTAATCTAAAAATCAATGATATTAATTCTAAAACAACAAAAGGAATATAAACATAATATGGAGGCAACTTAAAGAATAAAATACAACAAGCAGCCGGTAAATTTAATATCTGAATTATACTCAAAACAATTTGTGACTCTTTAATTTTTCCTGAAGCCATAAGCAACATATCCAAAATTGTTGAAAATGGAAAAGTAAGTAATACAATCATACAAACTTTTATAAATTCAGAAGCATATTTAGGAACTTCCTCCAACCATAAATCCAAAATAAAGTCAGAAATACAAAATAAAGGTACACATAAAATACATACCAAAATAAAAGCAAAACGTGTTCCTCTACTTATCAAAGAATATAAATATTCAAAATCACCGGAAGCAAAAGATTTTGTAATCTGGGGTCTCAAAGCAACCATAAAATTTACTATAAGTTGTCTGACCGCACCATCAACTTGATCGCATACTCCTTTGGCCGAATTTACAAGAACATTAGTAAAATAATTTAATACGATACCCATACCGGACATTGTCAAAATGGATGCTCCTGAACCTAAAAAATTCCACCCTGACAATGACAAGACAGATTTATAAAGTTTTTTATCATCTACTTTTATTTTTTTACACTCAGGAAATTTTCTTCGGCAATACACTCCATAAAAAACTCTAACAGAAATTGTTATAAATAATAAAAATAGCACATACATAATCAATTTATCGAAACTGATATATTGAATCAGATACACTACTATTAATTTACAAATAACTTCATATATACTAACAAAAGCAAATATTCCCATCTTTTCATTTGCTATTATTACCGCATTATATGGCAAACTTATCAAATTAACTACAAAAGAAACAACCAAGATTTGAAAACATACATTCGTTGCATATATTCTTTCTTCCGGTATAACCATTTTTGTATTCAAATACCAAAGTCCTACAGTTTCAAGCAAAATCAAAATAAATACTGCAATGATAAGATATATATTAACAGCAACAGAAAAAACTTTTTGAACTTCCAGCATGTTTCCACGCCCCATTTCATACGACAAAAAACGTTGAACAGCAAAATTAAATGTCGCATTAAACATACTAAATGTAGTAACAAAACCTCCAACTAAAACATAAATTCCATAATCTACTTCTCCTAAAGTATGCAAAATAACCCGTGATGTATATAAGGAAACAATCATAATGATAAAAAACCTTAAATACAACATCACCGAGTTTTTTAATATTTTAGAAGATTCTTTCTGCATTGAAAAGATTAAAATTTATACAAAAAATAGGATAAATTATTAGTTTATTATAAACAGCTAAAATAATTGGAATAAAAAAAACTAAGGCAAAAATCAATATTCATCACCATCTGTTAGAATTGGCAATCGACAAAACACACGAAAAAAACTCAATCGCATTTTCCTCCCTCCCCCTGAAAAAACTTTCCTAATCAGAGGTTTATAAAAAAATTAGAAAAATGAAACTCAAAGTTAATTTCGTCCGTATAGATTGCTCCACAGAATATAGTAAACCCTAAGATTTCGATGACAAAAGTAAGTATATATTCACAATTAAAAGTTAAAAAATTATTAATATCAAAAAAATTATATTCTTGAACAAAATTAATACCCAAAATTATCTAATTTTGCATTTTGTAATTTGTAAACAATTTTATTAAAGAATGGAAAATAAACAAGAAAATCTCAACGAAAAGGACTTTCATGATATTGTCATGAAACAGTACGAACTGATTAATTCTCAGTTTAATACTATTCGTCAAATGCAAATTGATCAGGAGGAAAGAGACGCCGAATTCGATTTGACAAGACTGATTCCTAAATTTTTGAGAAAGAATAAAAACGAAAATGCTAAGCAAAAAATTGAAAAGAATAAGGATAACAAACTTTTTAAATTTATTCTTTTAAGTATAGCTAAATATTTTAAACTTATTATAATTTTTACTTTGTTGGGTTTTGTGTACGCTATTTACAACTACTGCACTACACCTAAAATCTATGAAAGTAAAATTAAATTTGCTTCTGGCGCGCTCACCAACAGCTATTTTGAAGGTCAGGTAGAAGCTCTCGGAAATATCGCAAGAAACGCTCCGGAATATTTAACTGAAAAAATCAATATTTCCAAAGATCAAGCAAGAAATATCCAAAATATTAAATTCAGTAATTTTAAAGATTATACCGAAACTAGAAAACGTGTTGTAAATGATACAACTTTTGAATCATACGAAATTTACCCGTTTTTTGAAGTTTCTCTTTATGTAACTGATAATTCGATTCTTGACGATGTGGAAAAAGGTATTACCGAATATTTAGGCAACAATCCCTATATCAATCAAAGAATTTCTACTATGAGTGTCAGTATCGAAAATCAATTGAAAGATATTGAAAAACACATGGACAATTTGGACACCGTGATTTATGCTATCATTCATAATTTTCAACAAACTGACAAACAAAAATTTTTCATCAAAGAAACCGGTCTTGATAGCAAAGGTATCATCCTCAATCAAAACGAACCGGTAAACGAAATTCTGCAATTCGTAACCAAAAGCAACGAAGATTTTATTTCGATGAAAGGTCTTTTAACGGATCAACTTGCTGATATAAAAAGTTCTAAATTTTCTTTGGTTGAAAAACACACTCTTAGCAACAATCCGTTCGCACCCAAACTGACATCTTTCGTAAATTACTTGATTTTCGGATTCGTAATCGGAGTGTTTGCTGCAATATTTGTTGGCGGCATAACTACATTAATGAAAAAAATGAATGAAATTGCTAAATCTGAAAACGATTAGTAAAAATCCTAAAAAAACAATTACTTATAAAAAAAAGATGTTGCAAAAAATAAATCTGCAACATCCTTTTTTTGATTATATGCGTAATTTTCTGACTTTTAATCTATTCTAATTCCTACCAACGATAAATCATCAACTTGTGTAGCTCCAAAGAGCCATTCTTCCATAATTTGAGCAATTTTTGCACGCTGCTCGTCGCACGGCAATTTATAATTGTTAACAAAAAACTCTTTCAAACGCTTGGTCATAAATTTTGTACCAGTAAAACCGATTTGACTTTCGATACCGTCTGACTGCATGTAAATCATGTCGCCGTGTTTGATATCGAAATATTTTGTAGTAAAATTCGGACGCTCTTGGATATGACGACCTACCGGCATTCTGTCGCCTTTCAAACGAATTACTTCGCCGTCTCTTACGATATAAAGACTCTGATATGCACCCGCAAATTTCAATTTGTAATCGTCTTTGTTGATTGCACATATCGACATATCCATACCGTCGGCAGTTGAAAAACTTTCTTCACGATGGTCGTTGTTGTTGGTCATGAAAATATCGTTTGCAAGTGTTGATTTGATATAACCGCGCATCATATCGAGAATAATACCCGGCTCAATATCAATTTCAGGATTTTTAAGAAGTTCTTTTATCGCCGAAATTCCAAGCATACTCAAAAATCCGCCCGGAACTCCGTGTCCCGTACAATCTGCCAACACAAAGATGTCATAACCCGAATTTCTTGCTGCATAATACCAATCGCCGCTCACAATATCTTTCGGCAGATAGTAAATGAAACTATCCGGGAAAATGGATTTCACAAATTCCTCGGTTGGAAGTGTGGCTTGCTGAATATGTTTTGCGTAACTTATACTCTGATATATTTCAACATTGGCTTTTTCTACCGCTGACTTTTGCTCGCTGATTACAGTCTGCTGAGCCATAATTTCGTTTTGCTGTTGACTGAGTTTCTGATTTTGTTCGTTGAGAAGTTTCAGACTTTTGCGCTTGTGTTTCCACGAAATAAAAATCATGGTAATCAAAATAATCAGCACTGCCAACAAACACAATCCCAATTGAATATACAATTTTTGTGAATGAAGTTTGCCTTCTTGTACTGCAATTTCTTTCTCGTTCTGAAGTTTTATACTTTCAACAATTTCGTCGGTTTTAACATTTGCTCTAAACTCAGCCGCCTGAAGCATATTGGTTTCGTTGCGAAATTTCGTAAGATTTTCCACATACTTCTGATGGTCAAGATATGCCTGCTTGTAATCGCCTTTGGCTGCGTAAACTTTTGCTGACAGTTCGTAAATTCTTGCTACCGTTCTCAGCCACATACTATCGTCGGTGGTCAACTTTGCCCATTCTACACTTGTAACAGCTTTGTCGTATTCCTTGCGGGCCAAAAGTATCTGGATATCAAATAATACCGATTCGGTCAAACTTTTTTTATGACAATATTCGTCACACAATGCACGAAATTTCTGATTATAATATGCAGCACTGTCAACATAAACATTTCCCAAACCGTTTTCTGCATAAATCAAAAATATCTTTACATAATTGTAATATGCCTGAACGCTAACAGTACTTATTATATATAAGTCGTTTTCGTTTTGGAGCATCGCCATCGACGAATCGGTGTAACGCTTTGCAACTTTCAAATCCGCAAGTTTAAATGTATCCTGCTTCTCCTCTACCCCCGTGATTATCAAATCCGCAAAAATTCCGTAATCAATCGAAAGATTATTTTCGTTGTTGCTGATTTTTTTATCAATATCCATAGCTTGACTGATATATTGATATGCCAAATCATGAAGTTGAAGATTTTCGCTATTGTTACCAATCTGACGGTAAATATCTGCAATTCTAACAGAATCACCAATTTCGGTATAAAGTTTCAACGCCGATCTGTAAAGCTCTATCGACTTTGACGTTTCGTTAGCATTATAATATGCCACAGCGAGATTAAACAATGCCTTACCTTCCAAAGGCTTGTTTTTCAACTGTTTGGCAAACTCATACTGCTTAGAAGTATATTCTAAAGATTTTTTAATATCCGTTTTATTATAATAAGCCCATGCCAAAAATCCGTAAGCATCACACCAAGTAGTACTGTCGCCCAAACGTTGCGCCAGCTCAATGGTTTTTCCGGCAAAATACAACACCGAATCCGGATTTGAGCAGTGTTTTGAGATATTATAATAGAAAAAAAGTTTGTCTGAATCAGTTTTCGCATCCTCCAAACCTCTAAGAAATGTTTTTAATGTATCCTGCGCGTTAAGATTCGGTAACACAAAAAACGTAAGTAATATATTGAAAATAAGTCTTTTCACAATTATTAAATCTAAAAAATCTTGAACCTTGCAAAATTAAATTAATTTTATATTTCTCAAAGAAATTTAATGTTAATTGTATTATAAGAAAAAAATACTAATTTTGCGAAAATTTATTAACCCGATTAGTACCATGAATTTCGAATTAGTATCAGATTACAAACCGACCGGAGATCAGCCTGATGCCATCCGTCAACTTACCGAAGGCGTCAACAGAAACGACCAGTATCAAATCCTAAAAGGTGTAACAGGTTCCGGAAAAACATTTACAATAGCAAATGTTATCAAAAACCTCAACAGACCTGTTCTGGTATTAAGTCATAACAAAACCCTTGCCGCACAACTCTACGGCGAGTTCAAATCTTTTTTCCCGAACAATGCGGTGGAATATTTTGTTTCTTACTACGATTATTATCAGCCGGAAGCTTTTATTCCTACCACCAACACTTATATAGAAAAAGACCTTTCGATAAACGAGGACATCGAAAAACTTAGATTGTCGGCTACAACTGCTTTATTATCAGGCAGACGCGACATCATTGTTGTAAGTTCGGTAAGCTGTCTGTACGGTATCGGAAATCCCGAAGATTTTCATTCCAACATCATACATTTCAAAAAAGGCGAAACAATCAACCGCCAGAAATTTTTGTTGACACTTTCTTCCAGCATGTACAGCCGCAACGAGATAGATTTCAAACGGGGAACTTTCAGAGTAAAAGGCGATACGGTTGACATCTTTGTTGCTTACGATGACTTTGCATACAGAATACGATTTTGGGATGATGAAGTAGACGAAATCAGTACTTTTGATCCCGAAACCGGCAACCGAATCGAGTACATGGACGAATGCGTTATTTATCCTGCCAACATCTTTATGACAAGTAAAGAACGCATGAACGAGGCGATGAAAAATATCCGTATCGACCTCGGCATTCAGCTCGAAGCCTTACGCGACGAAGGTAAAAAATTGGAAGCCAAACGATTGGAAGACCGTGTTAACAACGATTTGGAAATGATGCAGGAACTCGGACACTGCTCCGGTATCGAAAACTATTCAAGATATTTCGACGGCAGAAAACCCGGTACACGTCCGTTCTGTCTGATTGATTATTTTCCTGACGATTTTATTACGGTAATCGACGAAAGCCATGTTACATTAGGTCAGATACATGCCATGTTTGGCGGCGACCGAAGCCGAAAAGTAAACCTCGTAGAATACGGATTCCGTTTGCCCGCTGCGTTGGACAACAGACCGCTTAAATTCTCTGAGTTTGAACAACTTACTCATCAGACAATTTATCTGAGCGCAACTCCTGCCGATTACGAATTGGGAAAATGCGAAGGCGTAATTGTTGAACAAATGATTCGTCCTACAGGTCTTTTGGATCCGCCTATCGATGTAAGACCTACAATAAATCAAATCGACGACTTACTAAATGAAATTCAAGAAGTTGTAAAACGTGACGAACGTGTTATGGTTACAACGTTAACCAAACGAATGGCTGAAGAGCTTACCAAATATCTTGACAAAATGAATGTTCGTGCCAAATATATTCACAGCGATGTTGACACCTTGGAACGTATTGATATCATGGACGGATTGCGCAAAGGCACATTTGATGTTTTGGTGGGAGTCAACCTTTTGAGAGAAGGTCTTGACTTGCCGGAAGTGTCTCTTGTAGCGATACTTGACGCCGACAAAGAAGGATTTTTGCGTAGTGCCCGCTCGCTCACTCAGACCGCAGGACGTGCCGCGCGAAATATCAACGGCAAAGTAATAATGTATGCCGACAAAATTACGGATTCTATGCAGGAAACTATCAACGAGACCAACCGTCACCGTCAGATACAAATGCAATTCAACAAGGATCACAATATTACACCAAAACAAATCAAGAAGAGCAACAATCTGACTCTCAACAAATCGGATTCTGCCCAAAACAAGGAATTCAAAGACAACAAATTTGAAACCAACAAAGCAGCCGAAGAAGAAATCAGATTCTTGTCGAAACGCGATTTGGAATATCTTATCAAACAGACCAAATCCGACATGGAAAAAGCAGCGAAAAAACTTGATTTCATGACTGCGGCTCAACTTCGTGACAAGATGTTTGAATATCAAGCAGCTCTCGAATCCCGAAAATAATTTTTTTTCGTGAAAATCTTGATTATTTGTAAGATAATTTTTACTTTTGCGCAAAATTAACAAGAATACCGAATATTTTAACAAAAAAAATGGCTCGCAGAAAAAGCAATGATTATGTATCTCCAATAACCACTATCAAAGAATTCATTCAAAACGACAGAGTAAAATTCGGCTTCAGTTTGTTGTTGATACTCATCTCTGTAGTGATGTTAATTGGATTTATTTCATATTTATTTACATGGAAAGAAGATCAATCGAAATTTGAATTAGGTTTCGGGCAATATTTCTTCAACAGCGAAATACAAGTAGAAAACTGGGGAAGCAAACTCGGAGCATGGCTTGCCGAATTGTTTATACACGATTGGTTTGGAATACCTGCATTTACATTTATCGGAATCACAGCCTTGTGGGGACTCAGAATACAAAAATACGAACCCATTCCGTTTTGGAAATTCGTAAAACATTCACTCATTTGGACTGTTTGGACTTCGGTATTTCTCGCATTTCTTTTCGGCGACCAATTCTTCTCGCTGGGAGGAGTGTTCGGTTTTCATGTTGACTATTGGTTGGAAACTGTGATCGGCAAATTCGGTACATTGTTTTTTCTTTTGATTATTGCTTTTACAATCATTACGTTAACATTTGAAAACACATTGAGTTGGATTAAAATTTTCTTTGATGATTTCAAAAAGCACAAAAACTTGAAATCTGCAATTTCCAACGCCAACACTTACGCCAAGGCCATGACCGAAGCTAAGAAATCTCAAGAAAATGTAAAATCCGGTAAACAAAGCAACAAACAAAAATATGATGACGACGATGATGACCTCGGAAATGACAATCATACTGTTTTTGACGAGGACGAAAACGAAATGTTAAATTCTCCGATAAACTCCGGCTCAGAACCTGCCGAAGAGGAAGAAAAGTCAAATTCGATATTCTCGTCAATCAAAGATATTTTCAAAGGCAAAGATTACAAAGGCAAAGATCAGGAACTTGATTTTGACAACAAACAACAAAATCAACAATCAAATCCTCAAAAACCGAATTCTGACAATTCGGGCAAAACGGTTGAAAACAAGCATTATGTACTGACCGACGACGGAAGCGAATTGGATTTTGAGGTAGAAGATACAACAAAAAATCACGACGAAATCCCGACACCTGAAATTCAGGCGCAACCGCTTCAGACCGGTTCGGGTCTCAACGATTTTACTGCACAACCTGTGGATTCCGTTGCAGAGCCGACCGAGGACAACAATCCGATGTCAGAAAATACAAACGAAACTCCGGCAGCCCCCGCAGAATCCGACGGTTTGGCTCTCGAAGTTGAAACAAATCAAGATATTACAGCTACAAATATTGACAATCTTCCGCCGTACGATCCTACATTGGAATTGTCAAATTACAAGTTGCCGCCGGTGGAATTGCTCAACAAATACGAAACTGCTGAAGAAGCCGTTCCAAAAAGCGAGTTGATTGAAAACAAAACCCGAATTGTAGAAGTACTCAAAAACTTCAAAATAAAAGTTGACAAAATAAAAGCCACAATCGGACCAACTGTCACACTTTATGAAATAGTACCTGCACCCGGAATCAGAATATCAAAAATCAAAAACTTGGAAGATGATATTCAGTTGAGCCTCAAGGCGTTGGGTATTCGTATTATTGCGCCGATGCCGGGAAAAGGAACTGTCGGTATAGAAGTTCCAAACAAAAAACCGGTAATCGTATCAATGGAATCGCTGATAACTTCGGTAAAATTTCAGGAGTCAACAGCCGAACTTCCTGTAGCTATCGGCAAAACTATCAGCAACGAATGCTACGTAATGGATTTGGCAAAATGTCCTCACCTTTTGGTGGCAGGTGCTACAGGTCAAGGTAAATCAGTGGGACTCAATGCGATAATCACATCGCTGCTCTACAAAAAGCATCCGTCTCAACTGAAATTTGTACTCGTAGACCCCAAAAAAGTAGAATTGACACTTTATAATAATATAGAGAAACATTATCTTGCAAAACTTCCTAACAACGAAGAAGCCATCATTACCGATGTTGACAAGGTAAAGGAAACTCTCAACTCGTTAACCGTAGAGATGACCAACCGTTACGACATGCTGAAAGAGGCACAATGCAAGAATATCAAAGAGTACAACGCAAAATTTATCTCGCGTCACCTCAATCCGAACAACGGTCACAAGTATTTGCCGTATATCGTGGTTGTGATAGACGAGTTTGCCGATTTGATTATGACAGCCGGAAAGGATATTGAAAAACCGCTTGCCAGAATTGCCCAACTTGCCCGCGCAGTTGGTATTCACTTGATTGTGGCTACTCAACGTCCTACAACAAATATTATTACAGGTCTTATCAAAGCAAACTTCCCAACAAGAATTGCATTCAAAGTTTCCAGCATGATGGACTCAAGAACAATTTTGGACTGCTCTGGAGCAAACCATCTTATCGGACGAGGCGACATGTTGATTTCAAACGGTTCGGATCTTACACGTTTGCAATGCGCATTTATCGATACTCCGGAATTGGAACAGATTACCAAATTTATCGGTTCGCAACAAGGTTATCCTACAACTTACGAATTGCCTGAACCTGATATTGAATCTTCGGATGGTAGCGAACCTGTTGACTTATCAAAACGAGACGGACTTTTTGAAGAAGCTGCAAGAATCATCGTGATGACTCAACAAGGAAGTACTTCGATGCTACAACGTAAACTCGAAATTGGTTACAACAGAGCCGGAAGAATCATGGATCAGCTAGAAGCCGCCGGAATTGTAGGTCCTAACGAAGGCAGCAAGGCAAGAACAGTAAATATCGACAACGAATACACTCTCGAACAATTTTTGAGCAATCTTGACAGAAGTTTGTAAAAAAAATTATCCGATGTCAACAAAAAAAGATGTTAACAAAAATAAAAAAAGATTCAGCACCGTTTAAATACTGCATCTAAACTACCAAAATTTTGAATTAAAAAAGAATAAAAACATACACTTTACAAAAATGAAAATAACAAAACTTCTTACAGCAATGTTTTTGGCTGTTGCAATGTCAATGCCTTCATTTGCACAAAATCAAGACGTTCATGACCCAAACGCAAAGAAAATTCTTGAAAAAGTATCTACTACAACCAGAAGTTACTCTACATTGCGTGCGTCATTTGATTGGACATTGGAAAACAAGGCTACCAAAACCAAAGATACAAAGTCAGGTTTCATGTTTATCAAAGGCGACAAATACAAATTGATACTTGCCGGAACAGAAATTTTCTCGGACGCTACCACAACATGGACTTACTCAAAAGATGCCAACGAAATCACAATCAATGCAGTAGAAGACAACGATGAATCTATCGTAAGCAATCCTACAAAAATATTTGACCTTTACAAAAACGGTTTCAAATACACATTGAAAGGCGAAGAATCCAAAACAGTAAAAGTAAAAGCCAACAATCAAACCACAACCAGCAAAAAAACATGTTATGTTGTTGACTTGTATCCTGAATCGCCCAAAGGTAAAGAATTTCATACAATTGAGCTTGTAATCGACAAATCAACAAGTCAGATCTACTCAATTACTATAAAATTCAAGAACGGCAGCGACCAAATAATCGAAATTACAGAATACAAAAGCAATGTAACAATGCCTGATGCGTTGTTTACATACGACGAGAAGAAATACCCCGGTGCCGAAGTTAACGATATGAGATAGAGAGAGTTAGCAGTGATTATTTAACTCATTGAAAATAAATAATTTGAAAAACTCTTAAAAATTATTTGCTTGACTTCCAAATATTTCTGAGAAAAAAATTTACGAAAAAAGCGAAAAAAAACTTGTAAAAAATTTTCCATATCAAAATAAAGCAGTATATTTGCAAGTCGAAATAAGTAAATAAATTAAATATTTTAAACAATGACAAAAGCAGACATCGTAAACGAGATTTCTAAAAACACAGGAATCGAGAAAGTCACAGTTCAAAAAGCCGTAGAAGCTTTCATGGATACTATTAAAGATTCTTTAGTAGCGAACAACAATGTTTATCTTCGTGGTTTCGGTAGCTTTGTAATCAAAACAAGAGCTAAAAAAACAGCAAGAAACATTTCTAAAAACACTACAATAGTTATCCCAGAACATAACATCCCAGCTTTCAAACCATCAAAGGTATTCGTAAGCGAAGTTAAAGACTCTAAAAAGAAATAATTTCAATGCTTTTTGAAAGACTAGCTAACAACATTTAAGTATCACAATTAAAAAAAAGTAAAACAAAATGCCAAGCGGAAAGAAAAGAAAACGTCATAAAATGGCAACACACAAACGTAAAAAACGTTTGCGTAAAGACAGACACAAGAAAAAATAAGATTACTTGTGCGTCTGTTCATCAAGAAACTAAAAGAGCCTTGCAACCAATTATTTTTTGGAAGGCTCTTTTTTAGTATTCAACAGAAAAATATTAGTATAACAACTTAACTCTCTGTATTTAAGTGAACAACGATTTAGTGATCAATGTAACTGAGTCGGAAATAGTACTGGCATTGCTTGAAGATAAGCAGCTGGTGGAAATACACAAAGAGAAGAGAAACAAACATTTCTGCGTAGGTGACATCTATCTGGGCAAAGTAAAAAAAATAATGCCCGCACTCAATGCAGCGTTTGTGGATGTAGGCTACGAAAAAGACGCCTTTCTCCACTATCAGGATTTAGGACCTCAGTTTGCAACTTTGCACAAATATGCTCAGATTGCAATTGATAATCCCAAAAACTTGAAACCTCTTCAATCCTTTAATCTCTTGCCCGAGATCAATAAAAAGGGCAAAATTTCAGAACAACTATCATCGGGTCAAAGAGTAGTTGTTCAAATTAGCAAAGAACCAATATCAACCAAAGGACCGAGACTTACTTCTGAGATTTCAATCGCCGGAAGAAATTTGGTGTTGTTACCATTTTCCGACAAAGTATCAGTATCTCAGAAAATTAAATCAAAGGAAGAGCGCGAAAGATTGCGACAACTCATCCAGTCGATAAAGCCTAAGAACTACGGTATTATTGTAAGAACAGAAGCTCAAAGCCGTCGTGTGGCTGTTCTCGATGCTGAAATTAAATCTTTGGTTGAAAGGTGGGAAACTGCTTGCAAGGTAATGGCAAACGGTGTGCCCCCAAAATTGCTGGCCGGCGAGATGGACGCTACTTCTACCATCCTCCGCGATACACTCAACAATTCTTATAATAGTGTTGTAGTAAACGACCCCGCAATATATCACGAAGCAAAGACATTCATCGGCAGTATTGCCCCTGAAAAGGAAAAAATCGTAAAACTTGACACCGATAAAATCTCGGTTTTTGACAGATATTTTAATATCAACAAGCAGATAAAAACCCTTTTCGGAAAAACAGTAACATTTAAAAACGGTGCGTACCTCATTCTTGAGCACACCGAAGCACTCTTTGTGATAGACGTTAACAGCGGTAACAGAGCCAACAATGTTGATCAAGAAGCCAATGCCCTCGAAGTAAATCTCGCTGCCGCTGACGAAATCGCTCGGCAACTAAGACTCAGGGACATCGGAGGTATTATTGTTGTGGATTTTATCGATATGCACAAGAACGAAAATAAAAAAGCTCTTTACGATAAAATGAGAGAAGTAATGGCAACTGACCGTACTAAACACAACATCTTGCCACTAAGTAAATTCTGCCTGATGCAGATCACCAGACAGCGCGTTCGTCCGGAAATGAAGATGACAACTATGGAAAAATGCCCTTGTTGCAACGGAACCGGTGAAATTACATCTACTATTCTTCTTGACGACGAAATTGAAGATACTTTAAAAAATATTTTGACCCAAAATAATAATATTAAAAAAAAATTGGTTCTCAAGGTGAGCCCGATTGTTGCTGCTTATCTGACGAAGGGAATCTTCTCGATACGCCTCAAATGGATGTTGAAATATAAAGTCTGGATCAAGATTTTTGCCGACTCAGAATACGGCTTTATAAGATACGACTTCTGCGACACCGATGGCAAACCTCTGAATAATTACTAAAAAAATTTTTCCCACCCGAAGCGATTTCAGGTGGGATTTTTTTATACCCTCCACAAAAAAATATTCGATTTTTATTTTTTAAGTATGAAATTATTTTGTACTTTTAGAGCCGGAATATATTACTTTATTTGTTTTAAAATAACCAAACCGAAAAATGAAAATTAAAATAGAATACACCAAAGGTAATGCCTCAAGCGAAGATTTGATGGCGATGAAAACTTTCATCGAAAAAAAGAAGGTTGACACTCTGAAAAAGGTGGAAGTGGCAACCAAAAAACCGAAAAAGGGCGAAATGGGTCCCGGTCTCGCTAATGCTCTAACTGCTCTTATCGGCGCGGCAACCGGTCCGCTTACTACTTTGGCTGAGGCTCTTGTGGAACTTGTAAAACTAAAAAGATCCGAAGTAAGAATCGTGGGAACTAGCGGTGCAGAAATTTTTATTTCCGGCAAACTCAAGAAAAACGAACTAAACGATGCTATCGTGAAATTCTACGCTCAAGAGAGTGCTAATGTAAAAAAAGGTGCAAAACGCGAGAAAAAATCGGCACCTCCTACCCCACCGCAAGCCGAAGCAAAGGCTTAACGACGATTTTATTTAATTATATATCACATCAACATCCAAAGGAAAGCTAAAAGTTTTTCACAACTATCCGTTTTCCTTTGGATTCTTTTTTTATAAAATAAGCAGTGAAATAAATCAAAAAAATTTATTGGAAGTTGCAAGGAGCAGCAGGAAGAGGATTAATAAGTTACTTTTCATTTGCGTTTAATCTTAATTTATATTGTTCAATGACGTTCCAATATTGTTCGAATTGTGAATTTATACAACCATCAATAGTCCTTGAAAAAATATTCGCCACAAACTCCTGCGCAAACGCATTTACGAAATCGGGGGTCTTTTCGGCAAAATAATCTATTGCTTTTTGTCTGAGTGTTTTATAATTTTTATCATAAAAAGCGTATGCTTTGTTTTGCAAATCTATATTTTTGACGCTTTTGATAAAATCAAGAAGTTCAAGTAAAACATCACCGTCTTTTGCCGTATTATCATTTTTCTCGTGAAAATATAATGCGGCGTTTCCGCCGGTGGCTCTGTATTCTTTTATGCCCATTATGATGCCTGTTTTGTTTTTTTCACAAGTTCAACGTTTTTCTTACCGTTTCAACCGAAATTTTTAGTTTTTCAGCAATTTGCTCCGGCGATGCGCCAAATTCAGAAAGCATTTGAATTGATGAAACCAACTGAATGTCTTTTTCTTGCAACTGACTGTCTTTTTTTTGCAACTGTTGACGGCTCTCTTGTAATTGACTGTCTTTTTCTTGCAATTGACTGTCTTTTTCTTGCAATTGTTGACGGCTTTGTTCTACCAAAAAATGTAATGCTTCGTTTTCGTCAGTAACGTATTTTACATTTTGAAAATGGATTGACATCTCGTCTTCAATCGTCATTACTTTTCTAACTTCCGGGTCAGAAGCCGCAAATTGTAAAGGTCGTGCCAATTCTTTAAATTCATCTGAACGTTTTTCAAAATCCTCAATTTCAAGAAGTTGGTCAGTTCCGGATGAAACATAATCTTGACAGAAAATTTCCAACAACTGTTCAATTTTGGTCTTCGCATTACGTTTTAAATACGGAATCTGAACAATTATTGTATC